>NZ_JBJJLO010000148.1:0-14363 GCF_046230915.1 Pseudomonas sp. KCJK8993 | reverse complement strand
CGCACCGGCAACCCCCCCACCCTGAAAGGCAGACCCCCCCGCAGTTTTACTCCCGTCCGGGGCCTTCCTAAAAGAAACGGTGGGTGAAAAACCCCGGCGCAGTCTGGCGCCTGGAAGCGCCCGAGGACAGCCTCCCCGTTACCCCCTGCCACCGCCGATCCACCGGGGCTTTCATGCAAGCCGGGTAAAACACAGCTGGCCTTGGGCCGCTTTCTCCTGCTAAAAAACGCCGCAGCATCGTCTGAATCCGCCGCTGGAGAACCACTTCAAATGAGCCCATGGACCGATACTCGCCTGCTGGACCTGCTGGGAATCGAACTGCCGATCATTCAAGCGCCCATGGCCGGCCCCGCCGGTTCCGCCATGGTGATCGGCGCCTCCCGCGCCGGTGCCCTGGGCTCGCTACCCTGCGCCATGCTCAGCCCCGAGCAGATCCGCCAGGAAGTGCAGGTGATTCGTTCGGCCACGCACCACCCGTTGAATCTCAACTTCTTCTGCCACCAGGTGCAGGCCGTCGACCACGAACGCGAAAGCCGCTGGAAGAACGCCCTGGAACCCTACTACCGCGAACTGGGGGTCGACTTCGACGCACCGACACCGGTCAGCGACCGTGCGCCCTTCGATGAGACCAGCTGCCAGTTGGTGGAAGAACTGCGGCCCGAGGTCGTGAGCTTCCATTTCGGCCTGCCGGAACCGGCATTGCTGGCGCGGGTCAAGGCCACTGGCGCGAAGATCCTGTCTTCGGCCACTACCGTCGACGAGGCCCTGTGGTTGGAGGCACGGGGTTGCGACGCGATCATCGCCATGGGCTACGAAGCCGGTGGGCACCGGGCGATCTTCCTCAGCGACAGTCTGGATACCCAGGTGGGCACCATGGCCCTGGTGCCGCAGATCGTCGATGCCGTGAAGGTGCCGGTGATCGCCGCCGGCGGCATCGGTGACGCCCGAGGCATCGTCGCGGCACTGGCGCTGGGCGCCTCGGCCGTACAACTGGGCACCGCCTACCTGTTCACTCCGGAAGCCAAGGTCAGCGCCTCCCACCACAAGGCGCTGCGCACCGCCAAGGAAAGCCAGACCGCGCTGACCAACCTGTTCACCGGCCGCCCGGCACGGGGCATCGTCAACCGCGTGATGCGCGAGCTCGGCCCGATCAGCCCACTGGCCCCGGCGTTTCCCCGAGCCGGTGGCGCGCTGCTGCCGCTGCGGGCCAAGGGCGAGGCGGAGTTCGCCAACCTCTGGTCCGGACAGGCATTGCGCCTGGGTGTGGAGCTGCCGGCCTATGAGCTGACCCTGCGCCTGGCCGAACAGACCCTGGCACGATTGCGCAGGCATTGATGCCAGGTGGCCGCGACCGGGGTCGTGGCCACCGCCTTACGGGCCCGGGGCGCAGTTCCGTTCGCCGGCAATTCGCTATATATTCCGCTATACAGCGATTTCTCCTCGCCCTGGTGCAGCCCTGGCGTTCCCGTCCGCCACTGCCCAGCGCTGCCTTTTCCCCAATGGAGCTGTTCGATGAACCTTCGCGCCCCAGGTTTCGCCCCGACTTGCCTCGCCACCCTGCTTGCCCTGTTCGCCTTCGGCTCGGCCCAGGCCGCCGAGGTCCAGGTGGCAGTCGCCGCCAACTTCACCGCTCCGATCCAGGCCATCGCCAGCGACTTCGAGAAAGACACCGGACACAAGCTGGTAGCCGCCTATGGCGCCACCGGGCAGTTCTATACCCAGATCAAGAACGGCGCGCCCTTCGAGGTCTTCCTCGCCGCCGACGACAGCACCCCGCAGAAGCTCGAGAGCGAGGGCGACATCGTCAAGGGCTCGCGCTTCACCTACGCCGTCGGCACGCTGGCCCTGTGGTCGGCCAAGGATGGTTACGTCGACGGCAAGGGCCAGGTGCTCAAGGACAACCAGTACCAGCACCTGTCCATCGCCAACCCCAAGGCCGCACCCTACGGCCTGGCCGCGACCCAGGTGCTGGCCAAGCTGGGGCTGACCGACCAGGTCAGGGGCAAGATCGTCGAAGGCCAGAACATCACCCAGGCCTATCAATTCGTTTCCACCGGCAACGCCGAACTGGGTTTCGTCGCCCTGTCGCAGATCTACAAGGATGGCAAGGTCACCGGCGGCTCGGCGTGGATCGTGCCTGGCGACCTGCATGACCCGATCAAGCAGGATGCGGTGATCCTCAACAAGGGCAAGGACAACCCCGCGGCCAAGGCCCTGGTGGACTACCTCAAGGGGCCGAAGGCCGCGGCGATCATCCAGTCCTATGGCTACCAGCTGTAAATGAACCTCTCGAGTGCCGATTTCTCCGCGATCTGGCTGACCCTGAAACTGGCGTCCCTGACCACCCTGATCCTGCTGGTGGTCGGCACTCCGATTGCCCTGTGGCTGTCGCGCACCCGCTCCTGGCTGCGCGGTCCCATCGGCGCCGTGGTGGCCCTGCCGCTGGTGCTGCCACCCACGGTGATCGGCTTTTACCTGCTGCTGGCCCTGGGGCCCAACGGTTTCTTCGGCCAGCTCACCCAATCCCTCGGGCTGGGCACCCTGACCTTCAGTTTCACTGGCCTGGTGCTGGGCTCGGTGATCTACTCCATGCCTTTCGTGGTGCAACCTTTGCAAAACGCCTTCTCGGCCATCGGCAGCCGGCCCCTGGAAGTGGCCGCGACCTTGCGCGCCAATCCCTGGGATACCTTTTTCACGGTGATCCTGCCCCTGGCCCGGCCGGGCTTCACCACTGCCGCGATCCTCGGGTTTGCCCATACCGTCGGCGAGTTCGGCGTGGTGCTGATGATCGGCGGCAACATCCCCGAGAAGACCCGGGTGGTGTCGGTGCAGATCTACGATCATGTCGAGGCCATGGAATACGCCCAGGCCCACTGGCTGGCCGGGGTCATGCTGGTGTTCTCGTTCCTGGTGCTGCTGGCCCTGTACTCCAGCCGCCGGCCCCGGGCAGGCTGGAGCTGACGGCATGAGCATCCAACTGCAACTGCAAGTGGGCTATGGCGCCTTCGCCCTGGATCTGGACCTGCAATTGCCGGGGCGCGGGGTGACCGCGCTGTTCGGCCATTCGGGCTCGGGCAAGACCACCTGCCTGCGCTGCATCGCCGGCCTGGAGAAAACCGGGCGCGGGCGTATCCAGATCAACGACGAACTCTGGCAGGACAGCCAGCGCAAGCTGTTCGTCCCGCCCCACAAGCGCTCCCTGGGCTACGTGTTCCAGGAAGCCAGCCTGTTCCCCCACCTGTCGGTGCAGGCCAACCTGGAGTTCGGCCTGCGCCGTATTCCCAGGCAGCAGCGCCGGGTCGACATGACCCAGGCCACCGAACTCCTGGGGATCGGCCACCTGCTACCACGCCATCCGCAGCATCTGTCCGGTGGTGAGCGCCAGCGCATCGGCATCGCCCGGGCCCTGCTCACCAGCCCACGGTTGCTGCTGATGGACGAACCCCTGGCAGCCCTGGATTCCAAGCGCAAGAACGAGATCCTGCCCTACCTGGAACGCCTGCATGACGAGCTGGATATCCCGGTGCTCTACGTCAGCCATTCCCAGGATGAAGTGGCGCGCCTGGCCGATCATATCGTCCTGCTCAGCGAAGGCCGGGCCCTGGCCAGCGGCCCAGTGGGCGACACCCTGGCGCGCCTGGACCTGCCCCTGGCCCTGGGCGACGACGCCGGCGTGGTGGTCCGGGGCCAGGTCAGCGCCTACGACCCGACCTACCAGCTGCTGAGCTTGCAACTGCCCGGCAGCGAGCTGCTGGTGCGCGTGGCCCATGAGCCCGTCGCCCCGGGCCGGAGCCTGCGCTTCAAGGTCCAGGCCCGGGACGTCAGCCTGAGCCTGCAGGCCAGCGAGCACAGCAGCATCCTCAATCGCCTGCCGGTCACCGTCAGCGAGGAAATCCCGGCCGACAACACCGCCCATGTGCTGGTACGCCTGGATGCCATGGGCACGCCCTTGCTCGCGCGTATCACCCGCTTCTCCCGGGACCAGCTCAAGCTGCATCCCGGGCAACGGCTCTGGGCCCAGATCAAGGCAGTGGCGGTCCTGGCATAGGGGCTTAGCAGACCGTTGAAAAACTACCTGCTTTGCCATCGCTGCGTTGTGGTGCGCCAGCCCGGTCAAAATGCTCATTTACCACTTGTAAACTGCGCTTTTTCGCCTGTTTGCGCCTTGCGCTGGCTGCCTCGCCTACGTTTTTCAACGGCCTGTTAGAAATCCGGCACCCCGGGGCGACAGCGCGGTCCATTCCCTATCGGCCCGCCGCTTGCCAAGGATTCGCTGCCATGCCCGCCACCCCGGACACTCCCGACCTGCCCCCAGACCTGCACTACACCGACGACCGCCAGCCGGGAATCAGCCGGCGCAAGCTGCGCGGCAAGTTCGTCTACTACCAGGCCCAGGGCCAACGCATCACCGATACGACCGAAATCCAGCGAATCCATGCCCTGGCGATCCCACCGGCCTACACCCAGGTATGGATCTGCGCCGATCCCAAGGGGCATTTGCAAGCCACCGGACGTGACGCCCGCGGGCGCAAGCAGTATCGCTACCACCCACGCTGGCGTGAGGTGCGCGACAGCGACAAATACTCCCGGCTACTGCAGTTCGGCAATGCCCTGCCCCGGCTGCGCCGCCAGCTGCAGGCGCAACTGGCCAGTCCCGGGTTCAGCCGCGACAAGGTCCTGGCCACGGTCATCACCTTGCTCGATGAAAGCCTGATCCGGGTCGGCAACAGCCAGTACGCCAGGGACAACCGCTCCTACGGGCTGACCACCCTGCGTAACCGCCACGTCCAGGTCAACGGCAACGCCATTCACTTCCAGTTTCGTGGCAAGAGTGGCGTCGAGCACCAGATCACGGTCCGGGACCCGCGCCTGGCCCGGGTGGTCAAGCGCTGCCGGGAATTGCCCGGCCAGCAGCTGTTCCAGTACCTGGACGAAGACGGCCAGCGGCACTCGGTGAGCTCGTCGGATATCAACCTGCACCTGCAGCGACTGACCGGGATGAGCTTCACCGCCAAGGACTACCGCACCTGGGCCGGTAGCGCGCTGGCCCTGGCGCTGCTGCGGTGCCAGCCATGGCAGCCGGACTCGGAGGCCAAGAAACACCTGGTGGCCACCGTCAAGCAAGTGGCCCGCGAACTGGGCAATACCCCGGCGGTCTGCCGCAAGTGCTACATCCATCCGGCGTTGCTGGAGGGCTTTGCCCAGGGTGAGCTGGCCCGCTTGCCACGCTCGCGCAAACGCCAGTGGCTGAAAGCCGAAGAAGCCGCCCTGGCACGCTTTCTCCAGGACCTTACTCAGCCCAAGCCGCCGGCTTGAATACAAAACCCATACATTTGCGGCTTGGCCGTCGGAAGATTCCGGCGCTAGGCTATGCACCTTCCTACCCGTCCAAGGACGATTGCCGACGTGAACAACTAAGCCTTCCAGAAAAGTATCCGCGACGAGCCCTTCCAGGCTCGTTGGCCTGTTTGCGCATTTTCCGGAGGTGCTGATGACTCACGTCACCCGGCTGCCCGCACTGGTTTGCCTGAACCAGCTGACTTACCAATTCGCCAATGGCGAAACCCTGCTCGATACCCTGAGCCTGACGCTCGATCGCCAGCCAACGGCCATCGTCGGGCGTAACGGCATGGGCAAATCCCTGCTGCTGCGCTTGATCGCCGGTCAATTGCAACCCACTTCCGGCAGCCTCCAGCGCAATGCCCGCCTGGCCTACGTGCCCCAGGACCCACGGCCCGAACCGGGACAGAGCGTGGCCCAGGTCGCCGGGCTCGCCGAGGCCCTGGGCGCCCTGGAACGCTTGGCGGCCGGCACCGCCAGCCTGGAAGACCTGCAGCAGGTGGACGGACGCTGGGACCTGGCCGAACGCCTGCGCCAAGCCCTGGACGCCGCCGGCCTGCCAGAGGTAGCGCCGGACGATCCGGCAGCGACCCTCAGCGGTGGGCAATTGACCCGGGTGGTGCTGGTCGGTGCCCTGCTCAGCGCCGCCGAGTTGCTGTTGCTCGACGAGCCCAGCAACCATCTGGATCGCAGCGGCCGACGCTGGCTCAGCGAGCAATTGCAGCAGTGGCACGGCGGGCTGATCCTGGTCAGCCACGACCGCCAGTTGCTGATGCAGGTGCAACGTATCGTCGAGCTCAGCCCCCACGGGGTGCAGGTCTACGGCGGCAACTACCAGCTGTTCCAGGCCCAGCGCGAGGCGCGGCAAGAGGCGGCTCAGGCGGCCCTGGAACATGCGCGGACCCAGCGCAGTCGCGAGCACAAGCGCCTGCAACGGGAGCACGACACCATCCAGCGCCACGCCGCGGCATCGCGTCGGTACGCCAAGACCGCCAATGTCTCGGGTTTCGAACGGGCCAAGATGCTCGGCGCCGCCCGGGACATCATGGGCAAGGTGCGCCACACCCACCAAGGGCACAAGGACAACCTGGACGCCCAGGTACGCGAGGCCTTTGCCCGCGTCGGCCCGGAACAGCCGACGCTGCTGACCCTGCCCGCCACCACCCTGCCGGCGGGCCAGAACCTGTTCAACCTGCAACAGGCGCAGTTGCCCTGGCTGGATAGCCGCGCGCCATCGTCCTACCTGACCTGCCATGTCGACGGGCCGGCACGCATCGCTCTGGTCGGCCCCAATGGCTGCGGCAAATCCACCTTGCTGAAGATGCTCGCCGGTCAGCTGCAGCCCTTGAGCGGCGAATGCCGGGTGGCGGTGACCAGCGCCTACCTGGACCAGCACCTGGCACAGCTTGATCCCGGGAGTTCCCTGCTCGAGCAGTTGGCCAGCGTCGCTCAGCCCCTTGAGGAAAGCGCCCTGCGCACCCGCCTGGCACGGCTGCAACTGGATGCCCAGCGGGTACGGCAACCCTGCGCCCTGCTCAGCGGCGGAGAACGCTTGAAAGCCGCGCTGGCGCTGGCGCTGTGGAATGGCAACCCGGCACGCCTGCTGTTGCTCGACGAACCGACCAACCACCTGGACCTGGAGTCGGTGCAAGCCTTCGAGCGGGCCCTGCGGGATTTTCCCGGGGCCATGGTGGTGGCCTCTCATGACCAGGACTTTCTCCAGGCCCTGGCCGTTACCCATACCCTGCAATGGTCGGCCCGGGGCTGGCAGCTCGAGGAGCACCGGCCATGAGCTCACGCCGTGCAGGCATTGGCGCGACTTCGTGCTAGATTCGCGCCTTCTCATCCAATGACAGGGAGCGTCAACCCATGCAGTTCGGCTACACCATCATCTATGTCCCGCACGTGGAAGACTCCTTGCGGTTCTTCGAGCAGGCCTTCGGCTTCAAGCGCCGCTTCCTCCACGAGTCCGGCACCTACGGGGAGCTGGAGACCGGCAGCACCGCCCTGGCCTTCGCCGACCACCAGCTGGCGCAGATGAACTTCAAGGACGGCCACGTCGCCGCCCACAGTTCACGGCAGCCCCTGGGCATGGAGCTGGGCCTAGTCACCGAGGACGTCCAGGCGGCCCATGCCAGGGCCCTGGAACACGGCGCGCGGGAACTGGCCGCGCCCACCACCAAGCCGTGGGGACAGACGGTGTCCTACGTCCGTTGTCCGGATGGCACCCTGGTGGAATTGTGCACCCCGATCGGGGCTTGAGCCTGGGCGGCGCGCCGCCGGTTACTTGAGCTTGACCGCGGTGCCGGTGGCGAAGACCACCACCATGCCGCCGCGTCCTGAAGGCATGCTGATCTCGAAGTCCAGGCCGACCACGGCATCGGCATCGAGCCGGCGCGCGCGATCCTTGATCTCGTCGGTGGCCTGGACCCGGGCCTCGCGCAAGGCGCGCTCGAGGGTCTGGGAACGCCCACCGAAGAAATCGCGCATGCCGGCGAACAGATCGCGGACCACGTTGATGCCCTGGACAGACTCCGAACTGACGATATCCAGGTAAGCGGCGATCTCGCGGCCTTCGATCTGGGCGGTGGTGGTGACGATCATGGTTTTCTCCCTTGGACGAACAACCCGTCCCGATACCCCGGGACGGCGACGCCGCGATGGTACCAGAGCAGGCGACCGGCACCATGAACCAACGCCCCGCTCGATGGCGGGGCGTGGAGTCAGGGCTTCAAGGGACGTTCTTCATCCAGTTCCGACAGGCTCTTGCCGTCGTCCGGGTGCTTCCAGGTCTGCGGAGGCGGCTCCCGGTGCTCGACTTCAGGCTCCTCCGCTGCTTCGTTGCGTTCATGCTCGCCGGGGCGTTGCTGTTGCAGTGCCATGCCCACCTCTCTTCCTGAAGGGATTTGTGCTTCGCTTCGTGAGGTTAGAACAGTTACCGCTGCAACCCGCTATTTGCCGACCAAATACGAACCGGGGCCTGGATGAAACTTCTTTCATCCAGGCCCCGCTCCAGTCTCGGTATAGTCGCCTCGCTCATTCAAGCAACTAAGGTATTGGCCCGCGCTCTCCCGCGGGCATTTTTTTGCCTCAAGCGAAGCCCTTATTGAGAGACCTGCTCCTGGCAATCCTTGAGCAAGACCTGCTCCGTGGCGGTGTGGTCGGCCTCCAGGAACGACAGCACGGCCCCCTTGCCCTTGGTATGCCAGCGGAAGCTGTTCTGTTCGTCGTCCGCCACATACAGGGCCCCGGAGGCCGAGCGCGCCATGTGCATCGGAATCAGTTGGTCCTTGTAGTAGAGAGTGGCGAAGGACGTGCCGTTATCGATATTCAGGTAGGCCGCATCGATACGCACCTTGCCTTCACATTGGTAGCGTGCCACCTGGCTCTGATAAGAAGGCTCTGCAACCTGTGGCTGCGCGGCGTAGGCCAGCACCGGCAGGATCGAAGCCAGGACTGCGGCGCAGAGCGGTGCAAGACGGTGTTGCATGGTGTTTCCCCCAGACAGATAAAGACGTCCCATGGGACTGGCGGGACCATTGTTAGTTCAGCCCATCGACCGCCCTAGAACAGCTCATCCAGCTGTTCGAAGTATTCACGCCGCGCAGGCTGGTCGGGCATCGGCAGGCCGGCCAGGAACTCATCGGCAAGCTCCGGACCGAGCTGTTCGCGCAGGTCACGGTGGACGAAGGCGATATCCAGCCAAGGATCGGCCAGGCCGCCGCGCCCGAGATCGATGAAATGCAGTTCATCGCGCCGATCGACGAAGACATTGCTGTCGCCCAGGTCGCCATGGGAGAACAGCCGCTCTTCCCGGGGCCTGTTGCCATGCAAACGCTCCCGCAAGTCTTCGGCGCTGGCCAACCCTGGCCATTGCCCGAGGTCATACTCCACGGCGCATAGCCCGTTGGCCAGCAGATAGTCCAGCTCCGCGAGGCGCACCGCGATCCCCGAATCCAATGGACAATCCGCCACTGGCACCGCCTGCACCTGGCGTAATGCCAGCTCGAACAGCGCCAACCCCACCCGCGGCTCGCCGAGCCGCTCGGACAGCGGCACTCCAGGCACTTGGCGGGTGATCATGAACTCATGCCCATGGTCCTGCGCCACCAGCACCAGTTCGGGGACCTTCAGGCGTCCGGCCAGCCAGTCCAGGACCCGGGCCTCGCGCAATACGCTGTAGGTGGTGGGTGCGAAGATCGCCGGTGACGACTTGAGGAAGAACACTTCCCCCGCACGACGAAAGCGCTGCACCCGGCAGGGCGACTCGCCCACGGTATCGGGCACCAGTGGAGCATCGCCGATGAAGCGGGCAATGCTGGCTGGCAGTTTCATCGACATGGCGGCTTACTCATCTAGTACAGGCCCGGACTTGGATGGCGCCATGGAGCCGTTCCGGTCATGGGGCATTAGCTTCAGGTCATCGGTAAGATCGCTCGGCGCCAGCGACTTGAGCATGCTCGACACCTGATGGCGCAACAGACCCAGCTCGATATCGTCCCGGGTTCGCACCTGGGCGTAGCCGCCTCGCCTCCAGAAGCCCTGGGCCAGCAGATCGCTGACCAGGCTGGCAATCGAAATAACCGTTCTGCCATTTGCGGGTAAAACTCCAGCCCTCGGGCAGGCTGTCCTGGATCTCGTTGCGGGCTTCGTCCGGCTGCGGCGCACAACCATGCACCAGATGGAAGTAGCCCGGGTTGGCGACAAGAAGCGCTGTAGCACGGTTTCGTCGGCCAGGGTGATTGCCCTGGCGCCCAGGCCCGTCGATGCCGCCAGCGGCAGTGGTGTTTGTGACATGTTCCGCCTCCGCCCCGAATGATCCAAGTATGGTTTGCGGGCCGATCCTAGCCTGCGTGGCAGCCCGGCGACAGGCTCTACTTGTTGGAAAACTGTACCGAACGCCCCGCCTGCGACGCCCTGCGGGTTTGTTATCATCGGCCCGCCTTGAACGGCCTGCCCCTCCCCTCACCCGTGGATTTGCCCGATGTCCGATCCCCTGTCCTCTCCCGGCTACCAGCGGCTACTGGCGCTGCAGCAGCGCATTCATCAGTTCACTCAAGAGCAGGCCGCCGAGCGCGACGACGATCCCGATGACTTCAGCACGCCGCTGTGGACCAGCGACTACAACTACCTGGCCCTGGCGCCCATGCGTGGTGGCTTGCATGTGGAGTTCCATGGCGAGCTGTGGGATGAGCCCCTGGCCTGGACCCTGGAGTGCCTGGCCGAGCAACCCGTGGCCAGCGTCATCAGCTCGCTGCTGTTCTGCGGTCTCGACGCCGGCGCCAACGGCACCCGCGAATGGGAGTTCACCCCGTTGCTGGACAGCGCCGTGACCTTTACCCAGCTCAGGTCCCTGGCGATCAGCCCCACCGCCCCCGAGCACCACAACACCTCGCTGGTGCAAAAGGCCGGCAGCATGATGGAAGAAGCCGGAGAGATCGCCCGCTTCGTCGCCAAGGCGCCCTACCTCAGCGAACTGACCTTGCCCAATGCTCCCAATGGCGATTTCTTCCAGGTGGACCTGCCACACCTGGAGCTGCTGCGCATTGGCGCTGGCTCCGACACCCAGGGTTTCATCGACAACCTGGCCGCAGCGAACAACTTGCCGGGCTTATCCACCCTGGACTTCAGCGAATCCAGCGAGCTGCAGCAGACCTGGGCACCGCGACGCGAGGCGGGTGTCGTCACCGCGTTTTCCAGCTATGAAAAGCTGTTCGCCAGCCCCGCCATGGACTCGCTACGGGTACTGCGGCTGCGCAATACCTGCTTGAGCCTTGCGCAACTGCAAGCCTTGCAACAGATGCGAGCCAATTTGCAGTTCATGGTGATCCAGGCCACGACAGGCGGCTATGTGAGTCATTTCGCCCGGGAGGTATTTCCCTGGCGGCACCTGGTGCAGCCAGACCCGGGACAGCGCTGAAGCCAAACCCGTCGCAAACAAGCGTAGCCCCATGATTTATCGCGGTTTTTTTCGTGAATCCAAAGCGACGGGAGAAGCCTTTTTGGCGGTTTCGACCTTGCTTCACAAGGAGTGGATGTATATATTCCACACCCTGTTTCAAGCACTGGCTGGCGCAATGCCAACTCAAGACCCCAGTGCCGCGTTATCGCGCTACCGCCCGAATGGCGAAACTGGTAGACGCATGGGACTTAAAATCCCCCGCTCGTAAGGGCGTGCCGGTTCGATTCCGGCTTCGGGCACCATATAAATCAAGGGCTTGTGTGAGTTCATCATGCAGGCCCTTGTCGTTTTTGTTCCGCAATTTTAAATCGTGCTCCGCAATTCTCATTTCTCCGGCGTCCTGCCGACCGAACACCAGCCCCCCTCCCCTATACACCTCGTCGCCTCGACGCGAAGAAGTGCTAGTCAGGTTCCCGATATCTTTGCAGCCAAGAAATAGGAGGGAGTTTGGGCTATCGGCAGGCGCTCGAAGCTGCATTGAGTTCCGCCTCATACCCGATCCGCTGACGGCGCTCGGCCAGCAGCGCGCGCACCTTTACCTCCAGGCTGTCGGTCTTGCGCAGACCGGCAGCCAGCGACCTCCGGAGTGCGACACGGCACCTGAATCGGCATCTCGACACGCACGGCGCGCACCTCGGGCTCTCGATGGCCTGCGCAGGCTGCCAGAAGTAGGCAGGCCAGCAGCACCTGCACTTTCCCGCTACTCCTGCAGGTCCACCCTGGAGGCCGGGTAGGCCCGCCTTGAAACTGGTCGTAACCCAAGCTCTGATCGATGTTGAATGCCGAGGCAGCGCACTGATCGCCGCCGATGCACTCCTGCTGCATCCCCTTCAGCGTGGCCGGGTCCTTGATATCGATCGGGTCGGTGGTGCGCCCGCCGATGCGCTTGGCCACGGCCGAGGCGTAGGCCTGGGTGTCTCTCGTTGCTACCTGCTCAGCCTGCCCCAAGACTCTGCGACCTTGCTTCTCGAAGCTCGACGAGGATCAACTCAACACAAGGAAAGCAATATAGCTTCGCTTATTGATAGTGTTCTTACGCAGGCAAGTTTTCCGACTCACCAGCCGTATCACGACCTCACGCAGTTGCGGCTGCCCTCGAAGTCATAGCGGGCCTTGCGTCCAGCGGATCAACCGGGCTCAATCAGCTATGAGTCCGAGCAGCTCTCGACTTATGCCGACCAGATTCAAGCAGCACTTAAAATCGAATGATCCATCCGTGCCGCACTTACCTGCGGCACACCTACTTTCATGCCCTACGGCCTGATGATGGCGGAAAGGGGCGACAATCATCCAACCCAAAGGAAAAATGATGCAATCGCTACCAATTCCACAGTCAATTGTGGGCGAGTCGCTAGAACTGCGCCCGCTAGAGGCCACTGACTTCGATTCGCTATACAGCGTCGCATCTGATCCCCTGGTCTGGGCTCAGCATCCAAGCCCAATGCGCTATCAGGAATCTGTTTTCCGCGAGTGGTTCAAGGAAGCACTTGCTTCACAATGCGCGCTCGTCGTTCTCGATCGCAGCAATAATCAGGTGATTGGCTCTTCCCGATACTACGAATTCGACGAAGGGAAACGAGAAGTAGCTATCGGGTACACCTTCCTAGCGCGTGCCAAATGGGGCGGAGGAACCAACAAAGAGCTGAAGGACTTGATGCTGACTTACGCCTTTCAGCTGGTGGATACCGTTTGGTTTCACGTTGATAGTCAGAACATCCGGTCTCAGCGAGCCATGGAGAAAATCGGGGGCCGCCTCTCCCATCGCGCTACCAGGCAGCTCATCGATCGCACTCAAGAGTACCTCCTGTACAAGATAGAGAAGCCAAGTCACTCTGAGTGATGCAAAGGTTTATAGCGCGCTACTTGCCTCTGCGATCAATTCCACCCACTGCTTTATCACAACTAAGGCAGTGCTCGCAGTTCAGTGTCCTGCACAGCCCTCGCTGCCAGTACGTGACTATGAATATGTGCCGAACGCCGGCCAGGGCCAGGGAGGCGTAAAAGTTCGCCTCCGCCACCCACTGGGACATGATCAGTCTGTCGTTGCGCACCAGAAGCGCGTACCCGCTCAGCGCGATAGTCGCGTAGATCATCTTCCCCAGCCCCCCCCTCACGGACCTTCCTGCTCAAGCAGCACCAGGTCGCCTATAGCGCAATCAGTCCAGCCGACCACGTTGCAACGTGCTCCAGGATCATGTGCCACCCTGCACCTATGCAGAGCCCCGCACCAATGGCGGCTTACTCAGTAATCCCGTCGGCTCTCAGGGATGATCAGATAATCCGTCTCTCTGGCGCTGACGGGAGGCTGAATAGCGCTGATAACTAAAGTGCTCGGTAGCACGAAGTGATCGCAGAATAAGACCGTTTGGATTGTCACTAGGTGCGATTAATGCCCAGGGAAGGTTTTGAAGGTTGGCGCTGAGATTTTTGAATTTCTTACCTAAGTTACGTACAGTCATTTTGCACCTGTTGAGTCGAATGATTGTTCGCGGAGAATTCCGCTTTCATGTCGCTTAAAGGCGATTGCTCGAAGCTCAGGGCTTTCACTCGATCCAAAAGTCCGGCACCAGCAGCAAGCTGGCTTCACTGCCTTGAACACGAGAAGTGAAATCACTATCCCAATAAAATACTGCATATAAAAACAGTATTGATTCTAGCCCTTCCTACCGCGCATCCAATCATCTGCACTTAGGCCAAATCGGGCCGGATGGTTGACGCTACAGAAACAAAATACCCGCACAAGGCGGGTATTTTGGGAAATTGCTATTTCAGATCTGATGGCTGTAGAACAGCGAGTACGACTCGATCCCGTCGTTAGGCTGCTTGATGCCAGCGTTGGAGTAGTGAATGGCACGAATGCCGACCTTCTGAGTCTCGCCGATCTTCAGGCCAGCACCGATGCGGTCTTCGAAGTTAAACGCCGAACCGAACTCTTGGTCACCTGCGGAGGTTCCGGAGAACACCGCTACCCCAATACCTGCCTCAACGAATGGTTTCACGTTGCCGCTACCGAACTCGTAGACGAACACCGGAGCGAAAGACAGCGAGTGCGCGCCACCGG
>NZ_JBJJLO010000147.1:0-14500 GCF_046230915.1 Pseudomonas sp. KCJK8993 | reverse complement strand
TATTCGCACTCTGTTGCGCCCTTGGCCTGGGCCTTCCGGTGTCGGCCCAGGCCGAACCGCAATACAAGGTCGGCGCCACCGCCACCGGGATTCCCTTCACCTTCCTCGACGTCAAGCGCCAGAGCATCGAGGGCATGATGATCGATGCCGCCCGGGCCGTGGGCAAGGCCGGCGGTTTCGCCGTGGAGATCCAGCAGACCACCTTCGCCGCGCTGATTCCCTCCCTGACCACCCACAAGATCGACATCATTTCCGCCGCCATGCTGCGGACCCCGGCGCGCGAGAAAGTGGTGCAGTACTCCGACCCGGTGTTCAGCTACGGCGAAGGCCTGATCGTCAAGGCTGACGACGCGACCGACTACACCCGCATGGAGGACCTGGCCGGGGCGACCGTCGGGGCCCAGGTCGGTACGGTATTCATCGACGAGTTGAACAAGCGCGGGATCTTCAAGGAAGTGCGTGGCTATGACTCGATTCCCGACCTGATGCGTGACCTGGCCCTGGGGCGCATCAAGGCCGGTTTCGCCGACCGACCGATCCTCGCCTACCAGCTGGCCCAGGGCGGCCAGGACAAGGTGCGGCTGGTCAAGGGCTACCAGCCGGTGGTCATGGGCGATGTCTGCCTGATCGTGCGCCAGGGCGATGCGCAGACCCTGGCCGAGGTCAACCGCGGGATCGCCGCGATCAAGGCCGACGGCACCCTGCAGCGCATCCTCGAGCACTGGAAGCTCAACTGATCCAGTCGCGGCCCGGCGTCTGGCCCGGGTTCCTTCCTCGCCGATTAAACAGGTCTTGCCATGTTTCTCCAGAACGCTCTGGACTTCCTGCCCATTCTATTGAAAGGGGCGGTAGTCACCTTGCAGGTCACCGTTGGCTCATTCGTGCTCAGTTCGCTGATCGGCCTGGTCTTCGCCTTGATGATGGTGTCCAAGGTGCGCTCGGTGGCGTTGTTCGCCATCGGCCTGGTCAATGTCATTCGCGGGCTGCCGATCATCGTCCAGCTGTTCTACATCTACTTCGTGCTGCCGGATTTCGGCATCCAGCTCAGCGCCATGCAGGCTGGGGTGATCGGCCTGGGCATCGCCTATTCGGCGTACCAGGCGGAGAACTTTCGTGCCGGTATCCAGGCCATCCACCAGGGGCAGATCGAAGCGGCTGAGTCCATCGGCATGCGTGGGCCGATGATCATGCGCCGGGTCGTCCTGCCCCAGGCTTTGCGCATCGCCTTGCCTCCGTATGGCAACACCCTGGTGATGATGCTCAAGGACTCGTCGCTGGTGTCCACCATCACCGTGGCCGAGATGACCCGCGCCGGGCAGCTGATCGCTTCCTCGACCTTCGAGAACATGACCGTCTACACCCTGGTCGCCTTGCTCTACCTGGCCTTGAGCCTGCCATTGTCCTTTGTCCTGCGCCGCCTGGAGGCGCGTATCAGCAGCCGGAGAAAGCCATGATCCAGATCAAGGGCGTACACAAGAGCTTCGGCAACGTGGCGGTGCTCGAAGGCATCGACCTTGAGGTGCGCAGCGGTGAAGTGGTGTGCCTGATCGGGCCTTCGGGGTCCGGCAAGTCGACCCTGCTGCGCTGCATCAACGGCCTGGAAAGCTACGAGCAGGGTGACATCCTGGTGAGCGGAGCGCGGGTCGACCGGCAGGCCAAGAGCATCCATGAGCTGCGCACCCGGGTGGCCATGGTGTTCCAGCGCTTCAATCTGTTTCCCCACCGCACGGCGTTGCAGAACGTCACCGAGGGGCCGATCTACGTCAAGCAGCAGGACCCCACCCAAGCGCGCTTGCGGGCCGAGGCCCTGCTGGAAAAGGTCGGCCTGGCCCATCGCATGCACGCCTATCCGGACGAGCTCTCCGGCGGCCAGCAGCAACGGGTGGCGATTGCCCGGGCGCTGGCCATGGACCCCGAGGCGATCCTGTTCGACGAGCCGACCTCGGCCCTGGACCCGGAACTGGTGGGGGAGGTACTGGCGGTGATGCGCAAGCTGGCCGGCGAAGGCATGACCATGATCGTGGTTACCCATGAAATGGGTTTTGCCCAGGATGTGGCGGACCAGGTGTGCTTCCTCCACGGTGGGCGCATCGTCGAGGCCGGGTCGGCGAGGGCGGTGCTCAGCAGCCCCAGGCATCCGCGTACCCGGGACTTCCTGCGGCGCTTGCTCAACCAGGGCGGGGAGGTGCAGGCATGAGCATCTCTGAGCCCTTGCGCTTGCCGCCCTCGCTGTGGGCGGCCACCGCCATGCCGGCCGAGCACACCCCGGCGCTGGCCGAGGACCGTGAGGTCGATGTGGCGATTGTCGGTGCCGGCTATACCGGGCTGGTCACGGCCCTGCGCCTGGCCCAGGCCGGTGCCAGGGTCTGTGTGCTGGATGCCGGTGAGCCCGGCTGGGGGGCTTCCGGGCGCAACGGTGGGCAGGTGATTCCCGGGCTCAAGTTCGATCCCGGGCAACTGCTGGCCAAGTTCGGTCCGGTGCAGGGCGAGGCGCTGGTAAATGCCGTGGGTTCGGCGGCCGATGAAGTGTTCGAGCTGATCAAGGAGCACGGCATTGGCTGCGATGCCACTCGCAAGGGCTGGATCCAACCGGCGTGTTCCAGCGCCGCGATGCACACTTTGGAGCGGCGCGCCGAGCAATGGCGCCAGCGCGGCGTGGCCGTGGAGTTGCTGGACAAGGCCGCGGTGGCTCGACGCATCGGTAGCCAGCAGTATCTGGGCGGCTGGGTCGACCCGCGGGCCGGCAGCCTGCATCCGCTGAACTATGCCCGGGGCCTGGCCCGGGTGGCCCTGGGGCTGGGGGTGAGCCTGCATAGCCAGAGTCGGGTCCGGCAACTGTACCGCGATGGCGGGCAATGGACCCTGGAGACCGGGCGCGGCATCCGGGTGCGCGCGCCGAAGGTCGTGCTGGCGACCAATGGCTACACCGATGGACTGTGGCCGGGACTGCGCCAGACGGTAATCGCCGCCAATAGCTTCATCATCGCTACCCGGCCGCTACCTGCGCCGCTACGCCAGAGCATCCTGCCCGGGGGCGAGGTGTGCTCCGATGCCCGGCGGTTGCTGTTGTACTTCAAGCAGGATGCCCAGGGGCGCTTGTTGCTGGGGGGACGCGGGCCGTTTGCCGAACCGCGCCAGGATGCCGACTGGAGCCACCTGGAGCGCTCGTTGCTGACCCTGTTTCCGCAACTGGCGGGCATACCCATCGAGTACCGCTGGAGCGGGCGCGTGGCCCTGACCCCGAGTTTCCTGCCGCAACTGCATGAACCTGCGCCGGGGTTGTCGATCCTGCTGGGCTACAACGGCCGTGGCATTGCCCTGTCGACGTTGCTGGGCAAGTACCTGGCCGGAAGATTGATGGGCACAGGGCAGGGCTTTCCATTCCCGCTTACGCCGCTGCGGCCGATCCCGCTGCATGGCTTGCAACGCCTGTACCTGGGGGCGGGGATTGCCTGGTACCGGATGCTCGATGCCCTGGGCTGATCAGCGCGGGCCTTCACGCGCGCCGTTGTCCAGGCCCTGCTTGCAGCTCTGGCTATGCAGGCTGGCCTTGCCATTGTTTCGGCCTGCCGGGGCCGTGAAGTCTGAGTCCCTGAATGGCATTTGATTCGATCATCGGCAGGTTGAGCGCCGCAGGTTGCCGATTTAAGAAGCGCCGGCGGATAATTCCCCGCGGTTGTCCGCCTGTGGCGCTGTTCCCCTTTTGATAGAGACTGGAAGCCTGTCATGACCGATCTTTCCGCTTTTGCCGTCACCCAGAAATGGCCCGCGCAGTTTCCCGACTGGATCCAGTTGTACTCCCTGCCCACCCCCAATGGGGTCAAGGTCTCGATCATGCTCGAAGAGATCGGCCTGCCTTACGAAGCCCATCGGATCAGCTTCGATACCCAGGACCAGATGACGCCCGAGTTCCTCAGTGTCAGTCCCAACAACAAGATCCCGGCGATCCTCGATCCCCATGGCCCGGGCGAGCAGCCGCTGGCGTTGTTCGAGTCCGGGGCGATCCTGGTCTACCTGGCCGACAAGAGCGGGCAACTGCTGGCCCAGGAATCGGCGGCCCGCTATGAAACCATCCAGTGGCTGATGTTCCAGATGGGCGGCATCGGGCCGATGTTCGGCCAGGTCGGCTTCTTCAATAAGTTCGCCGGCAAGGAGTACGAGGACAAGCGGCCCCTGGAGCGCTACGTGAACGAAGCCAAGCGCCTGCTGGGGGTGCTCGACAAGCACCTGCAAGGGCGCGACTGGATCATGGGCGAGCGCTACACCATTGCCGATATCGCCACCTTCCCGTGGATCCGCAACCTGATCGGCTTCTACGAGGCCGGGGAGCTTGTGGGCATCGACAACTTCGCCAACGTGCAGCGGGTGCTGGCGCGCTTCCTGGCCCGGCCGGCGGTGATTCGCGGGCTGGAGATACCCAAGGTTTCTTGACGGGTGCCTGCCCTGTAGCCGCGGCCGCAAGCTGCGCACGAGCGCGTCGCGGTCGCGGCGATCTCAAGAACGCCAGAGGTGTGTCTAGGGGCGCCAAGCAAGGGCCTGCGGCCCTTTTCGCAGCCGCGCTACAGCCACGTTGTGCCTTATAACGCTGTGCCTTAATAAGAAACGGGAAATTTTGTATGCGCCCCCTGAGTTTCAAGCAAGTCGATGTCTTCAGCTCGACGCCCCTGAAGGGCAACCCGGTGGCCGTGGTGTTCGACGCCGACGGGCTCGACGAACAGCAAATGGCGACCTTCGCCAACTGGACCAACCTCAGCGAAACCACCTTCATCCTCCAGCCCCGGGACCCGCGTGCCGACTATCGGCTGCGGATCTTCACCACCCTGAATGAGCTGCCGTTCGCCGGACATCCGACCCTGGGCAGTTGCCATGCCTGGCTGGAGTCCGGTGGGGTGCCCAAGGGCCAGGAGATCATCCAGGAGTGCGCGGTGGGCCTGGTGCGGATCCGCCGTCAAGGGCAGCAATTGGCGTTCCTGGCGCCGCCCCTGCTGCGCTCCGGGCCGGTGGCGCCCGAGTTGCTGGAGCAGGTGTGCCAGGGTTTGCGCCTGGCGCCGTGGGCGATCGTCGATGCCCAGTGGGTCGATAACGGCGCTGGTTGGCTGGCAGTGATGCTCGCCGAGCGCCAGCAGGTGCTGGAGCTGCAACCCGACTATTCGCAGTTGAGCGGCCTGGCGGTGGGGGTGATCGCCCCTTGCGACCCGGAGCGCGACGAGAGCGATGCGCAGTTCGAAGTCCGGGCCTTCATCGCTGGCGACGGCATGCCCGAGGACCCGGCCACCGGCAGCCTGAACGCCGGCATTGCCCAGTGGTTGCTGGGGGCGGGGCTGGCCCCGGCGCGCTATCGGGTCAGCCAGGGCCTGAGCATGGGGCGTGCCGGTTGCATCGAGGTGGAACAGGTGGGGGACGAGGTGTGGATCGGTGGCAACGCGGTGACCTGCATCGCAGGCCACCTGAGCCTGTAGCCCAGGCCCTCAGCAGCCCCGGCACGCTTGCGGCAGATCGTCGCAGCGCACTGCCCGGCCCTCGTGGCGAGTGCCTTAACACCGGGGTTGCCGGCGATTGTTACCTGATCGGCAAGGCTCTCTTGAGCATCCCGGGTTTGTACCCGGGCGGCCGCAGGCATAAGCTTTCAGCCTTTTTTCGATATAGCTCTAGTTGTCCCGCGCCCAGCCTTAGGAAAAAACATGTCCAGTCAGTTTCCAGAAGCCCGTCCTCGTCGCCTGCGTCGTTCCGAACAGCTGCGCAGTCTGTTCCAGGAAACCGAGTTCACCCTCAACGACCTGGTGCTGCCGATTTTCGTCGAGGAGGAAATCGACGATTTCGTGCCGATCAAGAGCATGCCCGGCGTGATGCGCATTCCCGAGTCCAGGCTCGCCAGCGAGATCGAGCGTTATGCCCGCGCCGGGATCAAGTCGGTGATGACCTTCGGCGTGTCCCACCACCTGGATGGCGATGGCAGCGACACCTGGCAGGAAAACGGCCTGGTCTCGCGCATGTCGCGCATCGCCAAGGACGCGGTGCCGGAGATGGTGGTGATGTCCGACACCTGCTTCTGCGAGTACACCGAGCACGGCCATTGCGGCGTGATGCATGGCCATGAGGTGGATAACGACCAGACCCTGATCAACCTCGGCAAGCAGGCCGTGGCCGCCGCCCGTGCCGGTGCCGACGTGATCGCCCCGTCGGCGGCCATGGACGGCCAGGTCCAGGCCATTCGCCGGGCCCTGGACGCCGCCGGGTTCACCCAGACGCCGATCATGGCCTATTCCACCAAGTTCGCCTCGGCGCTCTATGGCCCGTTCCGTGAAGCCGGCGGCAGCGCGCTCAAGGGCGACCGCAAGAGCTACCAGATGAACCCGATGAACCGCCGCGAAGCGGTGCGTGAGTCGTTGCTGGACGAGCAGGAAGGCGCCGACTCGCTGATGGTCAAGCCGGCGGGCGCCTACCTGGACATCATCCGCGACATCCGCGAAGCCTCGCGCCTGCCGGTGGCGGCGTACCAGGTCAGCGGTGAGTACGCGATGATCAAGTTCGGTGCCCAGGCCGGGGCCATCGACGAGCAGCGCGTGGTACGCGAGAGCCTGGGTTCGATCAAGCGCGCCGGCGCCGACCTGATCTTCACCTACTTCGCCATGGACCTGGCCCTGGCCGGGATCTGAGCCACCCCTGGCGCCTGCCTGTCAGGCGCTCCAGGGCGGGCCGCAGTCCAGCGTGGCGCCGGCCCGGGGCTGGATCCGCTGTTCACGAAAGTACCGCTCCAGCACCTGCGGGTCGGCCGAACGCTCCGCCAGCGCCACGTAGGTGTCGGGGCGCAGCAGGTACAGGGCGTTGCGCACCAGCCCGGCCTCGGCATGGGCCGGCAGCCAGTCGAAGCTCGACAACGGGACTCCCCGGGCCTGGCACCAGTCGCGCAAATCCTCATTCGCCTCGCCATACACATGCACTTGCCAGCCCAGGTACTCCAGGCTGTCGAAATTGTCTTGCCCCTCGCTCCTGACCCAGGGCAGGCGATCGCCGCCGTGCACCGGGCCGGCGCCGCCGGCGCTCAGGGGCATGCCGCGGTAGTTCAGGGTGATCTGCGACACGGTGCGAAACAGGAACTCCCGGGCCCGCTCCACGGCGGCGATCTTCGGCAGTAGCAGGGGCGCCAGGCGGGTCCGCACCAGCTGGGCGATCGGGCCGTCGGCGGTGGCGAAGCTGAACACCCGGTCGGTGGTGGCCACCAGGCGCCGGGCGAACTCCATGCGCTCGATGCCGTAGCTGTCCAGCAGGCCCTCGCTGGCCTGGCCCTTGAGTACCGCGGCCAGCTTCCAGGCCAGGTTGATCGCGTCGCCAATCCCGGTGTTCATGCCCTGCCCGCCAGCGGGGCTGTGCAGGTGCGCCGCGTCGCCCAGCAGGAACGCCCGGCCACAGCGGAATTGCTCGGCCACCCGGTGGTGCACCCGGTAGCTGGAGAACCAGTTGACCTGGCCGACCTCCACCTTGAGCTGGTGCATGGCGCGCTGGCTGACATCCTCGAAGCGCAGGTGCTCCGAGTGCTCGGCGCGTTCGTCGCGTACGGTGCCGATCAGTCGCGCCCGACCACTCTGGGCCAGGGGAAACACTGCCAGGAAGTCGGCATCGTCCAGGTCCACATGCAGCTGGCCATCGAGGCTCGGGCCGCCGGCCTCGACATCGGCGACGTAGAACACCTGCTGGTAGGTGCCGCCGGGGAAGGCGCTGCCCAGGGTCTTGCGCACGACGGAGTGGGCGCCGTCGCAACCGGCCAGGTAGAACGCCTGGCAGTGTTCTTCGCGGCCGTCGGGGCCGCGCAGGCGGGCGTTGACCAGGTGGCCGTGGTCGGTGAAGGCCAGCAGTTCGGTGTCGCGCTCGACCTGGGTACCCAGCTGGGCCAGGCGCTCGATCAGCAGTTGCTCGTGTTCGTCCTGGGGGAAGATCTGCAGGAAGGGGTAGGGTGTCAGGTCGGTGCCGATGGCATTGAACGGCAGCTGCGCGGCCCGCTCGCCCTTGACCCAGAGGTTCACCGCCGGCACGTGGTAGCCGCGCTCGACGATGGCCTGGGTCAGGCCCAGCTGACGATACAGTTCCAGGGTCCGGGCCTGCACCGCCAGGGCCCGGGACGTGGTGCCCGGGCCATGGGTCTTGTCGATGATCCGCACCTTGACTCCTTGCTGGCGCAACCAGAGCGCCAGGACCAGGCCGGTGGGGCCGGCGCCGCAGATCAATACGTCGCTGCAGGTCATGTCTGGGTCCTCGGCAAGGCAGTCAATGTCATGGGCCTGGCGCTGCTCGTCACGGCGTCAACGCTGGGCGAAGGCCAGATTCAGCCCCAGGCCGGCAAAGCTGGCGGCGAAGCTGCGGCGCAGCCAGTCCTGGACCTTGGGCGACTCGATCACCGCGCGGCGGAACAGGTTGGCCAGCAAGCCGTAGAGGGCGAACACCAAGAAGGTCATGGCCATGAACACGCCGCTCAGGAGCAGCATCTGCGGGATCGGGTCGCTGCCGTCGTGGCTGATGAACTGCGGCAGGAAGGCGAGGAAGAAGATCGTCAGCTTGGGGTTGAGGATGTTCAGCAGGCAGGCCTTGAGCATCAGCGCGCCGGCGCCCTGGCTGACCGCGTGGCTGTCGACGGCGAAGGCCGAGCGATCACGCCAGGTGGCGTAGGCCAGGTACAGCAGGTAGGCGACCCCGGCGAACTTCAGGCCCTGGAACGCCAGGGCACTGGTATGCAGGATCGCCGACAGGCCGAGGATCGAGGCCAGCAGGTGCGGGACTATCCCGCCGGTGCAGCCGATGGCGGTGAACAGGCTGGCGCGCTTGCCGGCCAGCAGGGCGGTGGAGATGGTGAGGATCACGCCGCTGCCGGGAATCAGCACGACGATCAGGCTGGTGATCAAGAAATCCAGGTTCAACATCCGGGCATTACTCCATGGCAAGACGAGGGAGTCGTCGAACATACACCCAGGCGGGGATGTGCAGTAGATGGATTCTAGTCGGCCCTGTTGCTGTTGCCGGCGATTTGAGCCGATCTGTCGCCGCTGCCGAGCTTGCGAGGCTGCGCCAAGGCCCGTAAGGACCTTCAGTGCAGGAATGGCCGGGCCAGGCGGCCGCTGCGCGCCCGTGCACAGGCTGTGGCAGCGGTTACACGAAGCCGATCACGCTGTCGAGGGGCAGGGGAACGGCGTTGCAGGTCTTTGGTCGAAGCTCGCGTTCGTTGCTTTACTTGCATGGGACCGGGTCCCGAATTTCCTTGGAGAAACATGATTTCACAGCGCCTTGTCGGCAGTTTCCTGGGCCTGCTGTTGTTGGCCGGTTGTGCCAGCCAGCCCGGTTCCCGCTCGCCCGAGATACCTGCCGAGCAGGTCCAGGCGCGCATCCTGCGACTGTTGCCCGCCCAGGTGAACGATCGCCAGGGCTGGGCCCGGGACATCCAGGTGGCCTTCAGTGCCCAGGGGCTCGAGCCCAGTCCCGGCAACCTGTGCGCGGTGCTGGCGGTGGCCGAGCAGGAGTCCGGTTTCCAGGTCGATCCGGCGGTGCCGGGCCTGGGGCGCATTGCCCGGGATGAGGTCGATCGCCGTGCGGCCAAGGCACATGTTCCGGGGCTGCTGGTCAGCGCCGCGTTGCAGGTACGTTCCAGCGACGGCCAGTCCTACAGCCAGCGCCTGGCCAAGGCCCGTACCGAAAAGGAACTGAGCGCGATCTTCGATGACTTCATCGGCCAGGTGCCCATGGGCCAGACCCTGTTCGGCGGTTTCAACCCGGTGCACACCGGCGGGCCGATGCAGGTCAGCATCGCCTTTGCCGAGAAGCACGCCCAGGGCTATCCCTATTCACCACGAGATTCGATCCGCCACGAAGTCTTCAGTCGTCGCGGTGGCCTGTACTTCGGCATTGCCCACCTGCTGGGTTATCCGGTGAGCTACCCGCAGCCGCTGTATCGCTTCGCCGACTTCAACGCTGGCTGGTACGCCAGCCGCAATGCCGCGTTCCAGGCCGCGGTCAGCCAGCTCAGCGGGATTCGCCTGGCGCTCGATGGCGACCTGATCCGCTACGACTCGATCCTGCCCGGCAGTACCGAGCTGGCGGTACGCACCCTGGGCAAGCAGTTGGGGCTGCGCAACCCGGTGATTCGCGACCAGCTGGAGCAGGGCGACAGCGCGCAGTTCGAGCAAACCGCGCTGTACCGCAAGGTGTTCGCCCTGGCCGACCAGGCCAAGGGCAAGGGCGTACCGCGGCAGATACTCCCGGGCATCGAGCTCAAGAGCCCGAAGATCACGCGCCAGCTGACCACCGCCTGGTTCGCCAAGCGGGTGGACGAGCGCTATCAGCGTTGCATGGCGCGCCAGTAGGCTTGGCATCGGCGCATCCGCTATGCCAGGATGCGCCATGAATTTTTTCCGGCTCGGCAATCGCACCCATCACCATCGACCTCATTCCAGGGGCCGTGGTCGCGTATGCGCGTCGAGCCGTCAGTGATGCGCATCCCTCGCCACTGACCCTCGATTCACCACCAAGGCGCCCTGCAAGGCGCCTTTTTTATTGTCTGTAAAAAACCTGAGGAACGACCCATGACCATGCTCCGTGGCACGCGAATGATCACCGGCGAACAAGCCGCCAACCTGCGCATCCTGGAGGGCCGGTTCCGGAGCTGGCTTCATCCAAGCGGGTGCTGAAGAAGTCATAGTCCCGGCCTTGTGGGGCCAGGACACCTTCATCGAGAAGGCCGGTGGCAGTGAAGTCATCGGCCAGATGTGGGCTTTCGCTGACAAGGCCGGTCGCCCTTGCTGCCTGATTCCGGAAGCCACCGCGCTGTTCCAGGAAACCGCTGGCCAGCTGCTGGCGGGACGGACCCAGGCACTGTTCTTCTACGTTGCCCGCTGCTATCGCTACGAGAAGCCCCAGGCCGGGCGCTACCGCGAATTCACCCAGCTGGGGCTGGAGATCCTCGGGCCCGACCCGCGCCAGGCACTGGTGCAGGCGCAGCAGTTGTGCACCGGTTTCCTGGATGCCTTGGCGCTGGACTATGAGCTCAACCTCGGGGTCAAGCGTGGCTTGAGCTATTACCTGGATGGCGAGGGTTTCGAGGTGCGTTGTCGGCGCCTGGGGGCGCAGCAGCAAGTGGTGGGGGCGGGGGCCTATCGCCAGGGTGCCGGGTTCGGCATCGGCCTGGAGCGCTTGCAACTGGCGCTCCAGGCCCAGGCGTAGGCGAGGTTATTGGCGGCGACGGACGAACTTGCGCCACAGCCAGACCCACAACAGCGCCAGGGGGAAGGCGAGGATCACGAAGGGCAGCACGTAGCTGCCTTTCTCCAGGGCCTCGGCGGTACCGTCGGCCAGGTTGTCCAGCAGGTTGCTGAAGGCGCGCTTGAGGTTGGAGCTGCGCTGGCCGCTGTCGCTGGGCTGGAAGTTCAGGGTCAGGCGGTTAGTGTCCAACCGCCGTTGCTGGCCAGCGGCGGTCTGGGCCAGGGCTTGCAGGTCATTCTCGATGCCGGCTTGTTCCTTGCTCAAGGCGATCAGGTCGCCGACGCTGATGTCCTTGCGCGCGGCCAGTTCGTCCAGCCGCTGCTGCTGGGCCTTGAGCCGTTGCTGCTGGCGCTGCACGTCGGCCACGGCATCGGCCAGGTCTTCGGCGCTGGTGATGCGCTCGCCCAGCTCGGCGCCTGCGGCGGCCTGCTCGACCAGGGGCTCGACGCCGCTCGGTACTACCCGCAGTACCACTTGGGCGCGGTATTGGCCTTGTTCCAGGCGCAGGATATTGCACGCGCCGAACTTCGCCTGTTCGCAAGCTTCACGGGTTTGCGCCAGGCGCGGGCCGATCTGCTCCGAGGGCAGCGACAGGGTCAGTTCGTGTTCATAGGCCAGTTGCGCGCCGGCGTGGCCCTGGGCACCGCCGAGGGCTACGCCGGCACTGCGTGGGTCGCTGGGGGAGCAGGCGCTCAGGGCCAGGGCGCCGAGCAAAGCCAGGGCCAGGCGGCGCAGGTGGCGGGGGTGATCGTCCTGATGCGACATGGGGATTCCTTTGGGGCTGGTCATGCGGGGGATTGAATGGCACGTATCTTACCGTCCTTGGCCACTGCGCCACGATCCCGCGGTGATTTATTCCTGAGGATTTGCCTGGTCGATGGTCATGGGCAGCACCCTGGATAGGCGCTACACCTGAATGCCCCGGGGCGGTTCCGAGTCGACCAGGAGTACGTTATGAATCAAGCAGACATTCCCCAGGGCTTCAGTCCCTTGCCGCGCAGCAGCCCGTTGCTGGAGTTGATCGGGCCGGTCTATGGCCGCGGCAGTGGCAGTGGGCTGCGCGTGGGCCTGCGCGCCGATGCGCGGCACGCCAACGGTCGCGGCATCGTCCATGGCGGCATCATCGCCACCCTGGCGGACGTCGGCATGGGGTATGCCATGGCGTTCGCCAGCGAGCCGCCATTGCCGCTGATCACGGCCAGCATGAACCTCGATTACCTGGGCGCGGTGCAGGTGGGGGAGTGGCTGGAGGTGCGCCTGGAGCATTCCCGGCGCGGGCGGCAGATCGCCTTCGCCACCGTGGTGCTGAGCGTTGGCGAGCGCGAAGTGGCCCGAGCCAGCGGCGTGTTCGCCGTGCCGCAACCGTCGCCGACGCTGGCCTGATCCGACGCATCGCGGCCGCTGCGCGCCCGTGCGCAGCCCTTGTAGCCGCTGTCGAGCCTGTGAGGCTGCGCCAAGGCCCCCAGGGCCTTCAGCGGGCATTCATGAACAGCTACGCGATGCTCAACTGGTGATCTGTTTCCAGTCCAGGCCGAAGCGCGCCAGGTACTTGCGCAAGCGATCGGCGTCGTTGGGATTGGCCTTGCCCAGGCGCGAGACCCCGAACAGGCGCCGCCCGGCATCCGACAGGCTGTCGGCGCGCCGGCATTCGGCGATCACCGCCTTGAGTTGCAGGCGGTCGAACAGGTCCAGTTCCACATCTGCACCTAGCAACAGTTGCACCTCGTCCTCGGCCTGTTCCAGGCCCCAGGCATGGCGCAGGCGCTGGATCTCTTCCTGGGCCAGGGCCTCGTCGATCCGGCCGCTATCGGCCAGGGTGGCCATGCGGGTGATGGACGCCGATAGCTCGCGGAAGTTGCCCAGCCAGGCCGCTTCGCTGGAGCTGGCGAAGGCCAGGTAGCGCCGCCGGGCCTCGAGGTTGAAGCGCACCAGTTGGCCTTGCTCCCGGGCATGGCGTTCCAGCTCGAAATCGATGTTGGGCTCGATGTCTTCGCGGCGTCCCGCCAGCCCCGGCAGGTTGAAGGTCCAGAGGTTGATCCGGGCGTACAGGTCTTCGCGGAACAGGCCCTGGGCGACCCGGCCGCGCAGGTCGCGGTGGGTGCCGGCGATGATCAGGAAGTCGCTCTCCACCTCCTGGTCCGACCCCATGGGGAAGAAGCGTTTCTCCTCGATGGCCTTGAGCAGCATCGCCTGTTCGTCCAGCCCCAGTTCGCCGATCTCGTCGAGGAACAACATGCCACCGTGGGCCGCCCGCAGCAGGCCGTCGCGGGCGTTCTGGGCGCCGGTGAAGGCGCCCTTGGTATGGCCGAACAGTGCCGACATGGCACCGTCGCCGCGCAGGGTGGCGCAGTTGACCTCGACAAAGCGCCCCTGGACCTGGTGCCGGCCGCGCTTGAGTTCATAGATGCGCCGGGCCAGGAACGACTTGCCCGCCCCGGTGGGGCCGATCAGCAGCATCGGCGCCTTGGAGCGTACCGCCACTCGCTCGATCTGTTCGATGGAGCGGTTGAAGGCCGGGTTGCGGGTGGCGATCCCCGACTTGAGAAAGGCCAGGCCCTCCAGGCGCTTGTGGGCGAAGCGCGAGGCGATGCGGTCATAGCGCGACAGGTCGAGGTCGATCAGCGCATGGGTGCCGGTGGCGTGTTCGCCCGGATCGCGGCGCCGGGCTGGCGAGGTCTGGATCAACCGCGCCGGCAGGTAGCGGGCCTCGGTCAACAGGAACCAGCAGATCTGCGCCACGTGGGTCCCGGTGGTGATGTGCACCAGGTAGTCCTCGCGCTCGGTGTCGAACGCGTAGGCGCTGGTGAAGTCGTGCAGGGCGCCATACACCTCCTCGAAGTCCCAGGGGTTCTTCAGCTCCATGGGGTGCAGGCGCACCTCGGTCTCGGGGGAGACCTGGCGGATGTCGTCGGCAATGCGCCCGGCGAGGCTGATGTCCCGGGCGTCGATGCCATGGATCAGTTCCAGGCGGTGAATCAGCACATCCTGCTGCTGGCACAAGCCCACGCTCGGGCGCCAGTGGCTCCAGCGGTTGGCGCCCTTGCCGACGCGGTCGAGGGTGGCGCCGACGAAACCGATGGCGACCGTGGACTTGCCCGACATGTTTATATCCTTGGATAAACTGCGATAGATAAAGATATAAAATCGGAGTGGCGTTTGTCGCGAAAAATCACAGAAGAAAGCAAGATGAAAAATAAATCTGTTTAAAATCAATAAGTTAAAAAAATAATTCGATAAAAAATTCAAAGCTGGCACGGCG
>NZ_JBJJLO010000146.1:0-14658 GCF_046230915.1 Pseudomonas sp. KCJK8993 | reverse complement strand
GGCGCCACCGTTATTACCCATGACGAAAGTTATAAAGCCGATGTCTTGTGCGCAGAGGGCCTGATTAGAGCCATCGGCACTCATCTGGACATTCCCGCAGGCTGCGAAGTGCTCGACGGCAGCGGCCAGTACCTGATGCCCGGCGGCATCGATCCCCACACCCACATGCAACTGCCCTTCATGGGCACCGTGGCCAGCGAGGACTTCTTCAGCGGGACGGCGGCGGGCCTGGCCGGCGGCACCACCTCGATCATCGACTTCGTGATTCCCAACCCCCGGCAATCGCTGTTGGAAGCCTTCCACCAGTGGCGCGGTTGGGCCGAGAAATCGGCCAGCGACTATGGCTTCCACGTGGCCGTGACCTGGTGGAGCGAGCAGGTGCGCGAGGAAATGGCCGAGCTGGTGCGGCATCACGGGGTCAACAGCTTCAAGCATTTCATGGCCTACAAGAACGCCATCATGGCCGCCGACGACACCCTGGTGGCCAGCTTCGAGCGCTGCCTGGAACTGGGCGCGGTGCCCACGGTGCACGCCGAGAACGGCGAGCTGGTGGACCACCTGCAGCGCAAGCTGCTGGCCCAGGGCATCACCGGGCCGGAAGCCCATCCACTGTCGCGGCCATCCCAGGTCGAGGGCGAAGCCGCCAGCCGGGCGATCCGCATCGCCCAGACCCTGGGCACGCCGCTGTACCTGGTGCACGTGTCCACCCGCGAGGCCCTGGACGAAATCACCTATGCCCGGGCCCAGGGCCAACCGGTCTACGGCGAGGTGCTGGCCGGGCACCTGCTGCTGGACGACAGCGTGTACCGCAACCCGGACTGGCAGACCGCCGCCGGCTACGTGATGAGCCCGCCCTTCCGCCCGCGCGGCCACCAGGAGGCGCTGTGGCATGGCCTGCAAGCGGGCAACCTGCACACCACCGCCACCGACCATTGCTGCTTCTGCGCCGAGCAGAAGGCCGCCGGGCGCGAGGACTTCAGCAAGATCCCCAACGGCACCGCCGGCATCGAGGACCGCATGGCCGTGCTGTGGGACGAAGGGGTCAACAGCGGGCGCCTGTCGATGCAGGAGTTCGTCGCCCTGACCTCCACCAACACCGCCAAGATCTTCAACCTCTACCCGCGCAAGGGGGCGATCCGCGTCGGCGCCGATGCCGACCTGGTGCTGTGGGACCCGGCCGGCACCCGGACCCTTTCCGCCAAGACCCACCACCAGCAGGTGGACTTCAACATCTTCGAAGGCAAGACCGTGCGTGGCATCCCCAGCCACACCATCAGCCAGGGCCGGCTGATGTGGGCCGACGGCGACCTGCGGGCCGAGCGCGGCGCCGGGCGCTACGTCGAGCGCCCGGCCTACCCGACGGTGTTCGACCTGCTGAGCAAGCGCGCCGAAGCCCACAGGCCCACTGCCGTCAAACGCTGAGATCAGGGGGCGCTGCCCCCTATCGCGAGCAAGCTCGCGCCTACAAGAACGCAGCCCCCTGTAGGAGCGAGCTTGCTCGCGATCCGGGCGCTCGCGCCCGGTTGAAAAACAATGCCCATCAGAGGCATTCGATAAAAAAACCTGAGGCCAGAACCGTGATCCAGACCCTGAACCACTTGCCCCGTCCGACCCTGGACGGCGCCACCCTCGCCGAGCATTTCAGCGACCTGGCGCCCCCCCTGACCCCACGCCAGGCGCAGCTGGAAGCTTCGCGCTGCCTGTACTGCTACGACGCGCCGTGCGTCAACGCCTGCCCCAGCGAGATCGACATCCCCTCGTTCATCCGTCACCTCCACACCGACAACGTCCAAGGGGCGGCGCAGAAGATCCTCGCGGCGAACATCCTCGGCGGCAGCTGCGCCCGGGTCTGCCCCACCGAGGTCCTGTGCCAACAGGCTTGCGTGCGCAACAACGCCCAGGAATGCGCGCCGGTGCTGATCGGCCAACTGCAGCGCTACGCCCTGGACAATGCGCAGTTCAGCCAGCATCCGTTCCAGCGCGCCGCCGCCACCGGCAAGCGTATCGCCGTGGTCGGCGCCGGCCCGGCCGGACTGTCCTGCGCCCACCGCTGCGCCTTGCACGGCCATGAGGTAGTGATCTTCGAGGCCCGGGAAAAAGCCGGCGGCCTCAACGAATACGGGATCGCCAAGTACAAGCTGGTGGACGATTTCGCCCAGCGCGAACTGGAGTTCCTGCTCGACGTCGGCGGCATCGAGATCCGCCATGGCCAGGTACTGGGCGACAACTTGAGCCTGAGCGAACTGCACCAAGAGTTCGACGCGGTATTCCTCGGCCTGGGCCTGGCGGCCAGCAAGCGCCTGGGCCTGGAGCACGAGGACGCCCCCGGGCTGCTGGCGGCCACCGACTACATCCGCGAGCTGCGCCAGGCCGACGACCTTGGCCAGTTGCCCCTGGCCGAGCGCTGCATCGTCATCGGCGCCGGCAATACCGCCATCGACATGGCGGTGCAGATGGCCCGCCTCGGCGCCCGCGACGTCAACCTGGTGTACCGCCGTGGCGCCGCCGACATGGGCGCCACCGGCCATGAGCAGGACCTCGCCAAGGCCAACCAGGTGCGGTTGCTGACCTGGGCCGCTCCCGAGCAGGTGCTGCTGGACGATCAGGGCCGGGTGCGCGGCATGCGCTTCGCCCGCACCCAGCTGGTGGAGGGCCGCCTGCACACCACCGGCGAAACCTTCGAGCTGGCCGCCGACGCGATCTTCAAGGCCATCGGCCAGGCGTTCGACAGCGCCAGCCTGGGCGATCCACTGGCCCGGGAGCTCAAGCGCAGCGGCGATCGCATCGCCGTGGACGAGCAACTGCGCACCAGCATTCCCGGAGTCTACGCCGGTGGAGACTGCACCAGCCTCGGCCAGGACCTCACCGTCCAGGCCGTGCAGCATGGCAAGCTGGCCGCCGAGGCCATGCATGCCCAACTCATGCTCAACGTGGAGGCTGCGTGATGGCCGATCTGTCGATTGTGTTCGCAGGAATCAAGGCGCCCAACCCGTTCTGGCTGGCCTCCGCGCCGCCCACCGACAAAGCCTACAACGTGGTCCGCGCCTTCGAGGCGGGCTGGGGCGGCGTGGTCTGGAAAACCCTCGGCGAAGACCCGGCGGCGGTCAACGTGTCGTCGCGCTACTCGGCGCATTTCGGCGCCAACCGCGAGGTGCTGGGGATCAACAACATCGAGCTGATCACCGACCGTTCCCTGGAGATCAACCTCAGGGAAATCACCCAGGTGAAGAAGGACTGGCCGGACCGGGCGCTGATCGTCTCGCTGATGGTGCCTTGCGTCGAGGATTCGTGGAAACACATCCTGCCGCTGGTGCAGGCCACCGGCGCCGATGGCATCGAGCTGAACTTCGGTTGCCCCCACGGCATGCCGGAACGCGGCATGGGCGCGGCGGTGGGCCAGGTGCCGGAGTACGTCGAGCAGGTGCCCCGCTGGTGCAAGACGTACTGCTCGCTGCCGGTGATCGTCAAGCTGACGCCGAACATCACCGACATCCGCCAGTCGGCCCGCGCCGCCCATCGTGGCGGGGCCGATGCGGTGTCGTTGATCAACACCATTAACTCCATCACCAGCGTCGACCTGGAACGCATGGTGGCCCACCCGATGGTGGGCAGCCAGAGCACCCACGGCGGCTACTGCGGCTCGGCGGTCAAGCCGATCGCCCTGAACATGGTGGCCGAGATCGCCCGCGACCCGCAGACCCATGGCCTGCCGATCTGCGGCATCGGCGGTATCGGCAACTGGCGCGATGCCGCGGAGTTCGTGGCCCTGGGCTGCGGCGCGGTGCAGGTGTGCACGGCGGCGATGCTGCATGGCTTTCGTATCGTCGACGAGATGCAGGATGGCCTCTCGCGCTGGATGGACAGCCAGGGCTACCACAGCCTGCAGGACTTCTCCGGGCGGGCGGTGGGCAACACCACGGACTGGAAGTACCTGGATATCAACTACCAGGTGATCGCTAAAATTGACCAGGAGGCGTGCATCGGTTGCGGCCGTTGTCATATCGCCTGCGAAGACACTTCGCACCAGGCCATCGCCAGCCTCAGGCAAGCGGACGGCACCCATAAATATGAAGTGATCGACGACGAATGCGTGGGCTGCAACCTGTGCCAGATCACCTGCCCGGTGCAGGATTGCATCGAGATGGTGCCGCAGCAGACCGGCAAGCCGTTCCTCGACTGGCTGCACGACCCCCGCAACCCTCACCGCGAGACCACGGAAGCAGCCACAAGCGGCAAGTTTTAAGCGACAAGCGGCAAGCTTCAAGCTCCTAGCTTGAAGCTTGCTCCTGCTTGCAGCTTGTAGCTGCCTCTATGGTTCGAGGCCGATGCCGCGCAGGATCACGCTGGTGACGGTCTGCACCGCCCGTTCGAATTGCAGGTCCGACAGCGGTTGGTGGTCGTTGAGGATGTTCACCTGGTGGTCGAAGTCGGCGTAATGCTGGGTCGAGGCCCAGATCAGGTACAGCAGCGCCGAGGGCTCCACCGCAAGGATCCGCCCGTCCTCGACCCATTGGCGGATCTTGGCTTCCTTCATCTTCGCCCAGTCGTACAGGCTCTCGTCCAACGCGGTGCCCAGGCTTGGCGCGCCATGCATGATCTCATTGGCCCAGACCTTGGAACCGTGGGGGCGAGTGCGCGAATGCTGCATCTTGGCGCGGATGTAGCTGCTGAGCACCACCCGCGGGTCGTCGAACATCTCGAAGCACAGGGCGTCCTGCTTCCACACGTCCAGCAGGTCCAGCAGCACCGCGCTATAGAGTTCGTGCTTGGTGCTGAAGTAGTAATGCAGGTTGGAACGCGGCAGTTGCACCTCTTCGGCGATGTCGGCCATGGCGGTGCCGGCGTAACCCTTTTCGGCGAAGACTTTCTCGGCACCCAGGAGGATCTTCTCCACGTTGTTGCGACGAATCTCGATCTTGTGATTGCCCATGAGGGCTCCCTAAAAACAGTCTTCGGCAAGACTAGCATCCGCCCACGGGCCAATCGATCCCTGGGCTGACGGTGCTATTTCGGGGTTTCGCCGGCCGGCCTGTTTGGGTAGGATCGGCCTCCCGCTCATTTGCAGCCGTCACTGCGGTGCTCCGTCCAAGCGTTGATTCGCGACACGGGCATACAGGTCTCTGCCCAAATGCCGGCCCTGCCCTACCGCCGGCCATCTAATCAGTTACCAAGATGGATCATCCCCATGAAGATTCGCCCTCGCGTCGCTGCGGACGACGCCTCGCTCACCGCGCTCTGGGAGCGTTCGGTACGCGCCACCCATGACTTCATCAGCGAAGATGACATCCAGCGCCTCTACCCGCTGATACGCGACAGCTACCTGCCGGCCCTGCGCGTGCTGGTGTGGGAGAACCCCGATGCCACGCCCGGCGGCTTCATCGCCATTGACGAGGACACCGTGCAGATGCTGTTCATCGAACCGGCCCAGCGTGGCCAGGGCATCGGTCGCCAGCTGTTGGACCAGGTCCGGCAGCCGGGCCTGAAGGTCGATGTCAACGAGCAGAACCCCCAGGCCCACGGTTTCTACCGTCACTACGGGTTCGTCGACTACGGTCGCTCGCAAACCGATGGCGAAGGCAAGCCGTACCCCATCATCCACATGCAGTTGCAACACGCTTGAACCCATACCGGCGCCCCAGCGGCGCCGGCTCCCTGGCTTTTCCAGAGGTAACCTGCCATGTCGCTGAAAACACTCTGCACCACCTGCGCCCTTCTCGCCTCGCTGCTGGCCACCGGCTCGGCGCTGGCCCACGCCCACCTGAAATCCACCACGCCCGCCGCCGACAGCAGCGCCAGCGCCCCCAGCGAACTGCGCCTGGAGTTCAGCGAAGGCGTGGAAGCGGCCTTCACCAAGATCGAGCTGAGCAAGGACGGCGCCCCCGTCGCGCTCAAGGGCCTGGCCACCGAAGGCGCGGACAAGAAGACCCTGGTCGTCACCCCCGCCAGCGCTCCATTGCCGGCCGGCCGCTACAAGGTGCAATGGCACGCAGTGTCGGTGGACACCCACAAGAGCGAAGGCAGCTACAGTTTCAAGGTGAGCCCGTAATCCATGGCGTCATGGCTGGTGCTGTGCCGCTTCGTGCATTTCGCCGCGATCCTGACCTTGGTCGGGGCCTGGGGCTTGCGCCCGCTGCTGCTGGGCCAAGGTCATGAAATGGTGCAGCAGCGGCTGGATCGCGTGGCTCGCTGGCTGACCCTGGTCGGGCTTGGCAGCGGCCTGGCCTGGCTGCTGCTGATCAGCGCCAGCATGGCCGGCTCCTGGTCCGCCGCCCTGGACCCGGCGACGGTTGGGCTGGTGCTGGGCAAGACGTTCTTCGGCCAGGTCTGGACCTGGCACCTGGCGCTCAACCTGTTGCTGCTGGGCTTGCTGCTGACGCCCCTGGGCCGTTCCCTGCCGCTGCGCCTGGGACTGGCCGCCCTGCTCCTGGGCACCCTGGCCCCGGTGGGCCACGGCGCCATGTTCGATGGCCTCAAGGGGCAATTGCTGATACTCAACCAGATCGTCCACCTGGGCTGCGTCGGCCTGTGGCTGGGCGGTTTGCTGGTATTGCTGATGGTCCTGCGCCAGCCGCAGGCGTCCCTGGAGCCGTTGCTGCGGCGCTTCAGCGGCGTGGGCTACATGCTGGTGGCGGGCCTGCTGGCCAGCGGCCTGGTCAACGTACGGATGCTCACTGGCCAATGGTGGCCGACTCCGCTGTTCAGCGGTTTCGCCCTGGTGCTGCTGGTGAAAGCCCTGCTGGTGGCCGGCATGCTGGCCCTGGCCCTGTTCAATCGCCTGCGCATCCGGGGCTGCGACCAGCGCCTGGACAGCCTGCGCCGCAGCGTGGGCCTGGAATGGTCACTGGGCATCGCCGCCGTCGCCGCCGTCGCCCTGTTGGGCACCCTACCGCCGCTGCAAGCCTGAACCGCCCTGTAGCCGCTGCCCAGCGCCAGCGCGGCTGCGACCGGGTGCGCAGCACCCGTAGAAGCAGGCACCGCGATTATCCAGATGGAACGCATGGGCCGGTTTGGCGAGGACTGCGTCCTCGTGCGCAGCCTCGCGGGCTCGACAGCGGCTACAAGGAGGTAGCGCTAGGGGGTGACGGAGGTGTCGATGCTGACCACCACCGACAGCCCCGGACGCAGGCGATCCAGCTCTTGCTGGCCGGGATCGACGGTGATCCGCACTGGCACCCGCTGGGCGATCTTGACGAAGTTGCCGGTGGCGTTGTCCGCCTGCAGCAAGGCGAATTCCGAGCCGGTGGCCGGCGAGATCAACTGCACCTTGCCGGTGAACTTGCGGTGGTTCAGCGCATCCACGGTGAAACTCACCGGCTGCCCCAGCCGGACGTTGTCCATCTGGGTTTCCTTCATGTTGGCGATCACCCACAGCTGGTCCGGCACCAGGGCCATCAACTGCGCCCCGGAGTTGACGTAGGCCCCCAGGCGCACGCCGATCTGCCCCAGCTGGCCATCGCGCGGGGCGAGGATCCGAGTGTTGGACAAGTCGATGCGCGCCAGTTGCACCGCCGCTTCGGCATTGGCCACCGCCGCCTCCAGGGAGCCGCGATTGACGATCACGGTCTGCAGGTCCTGGCGGGCGATTTCCAGCTGGGCCTGGGCCTGGGCCACCGCTGCCACGGTCTGGGCATTGGCGGCGCGGGTCACGTCCAGCTCGCGCCGGGACACCGAACCATCGGCGATCAACGCCTCGTTGCGCGCAAGGTCCGCGGCGCTCTTGCGCGCCTGGGCCTGGCTGTCGGCCAGGGCCGCCTGGCGCAGCTTGATGGTGGCTTCGGCGCTGTTGCGCTGTTGCAGGTTATTGGCCAGGGAGGCCTTCTGCACCGCCAGCTGGGCCAGGGACTGGTCCAGGCGCTGCTGGTAGATGCGGTCGTCCAGGCGCACCAGCAGGTCGCCGGCCTTGACGTGCTGGAAGTCCTGCACCGGCACTTCGAACACATAACCGCTGAGCTGCGGCCCGATGATCGTCACCTGGCCGCGCACCAGGGCGTTCTCGGTGCTTTCGATGGCGCTGGAAAACGGCGGCAATTGCCAGGCGTAGAGCACGATCAGCACGCCGACGATGGCGATCGCGGCGAACCCCAGGGACGAGATGATCCGCACCGCCAACGGCCGTGGCTCGGTGGCAGGAATGGTCGGCGGGCCATTGGGCTCGGGGCTCGAGGCGATGGCATTGGTGGTGGGATTGACGGTTTCGCTCATGAAGAAGGGGCACCACTGGGTTGGACGGGAGGCTGGGGCGCGACGGGCTTGGTGGTGCTCATCAGCCACAGGCTGCGGATGAAGATCCAGATCATGGTCAGCACGGCGATCACCGCGATCAGCATGAACACATCGTTGTAGGCCATCACGTTGGCTTCGCGGGTGGCCGCCGAGGCCAGGCTGCGCATGCCTTGCAGGGTGCGCAGGTCAGGGTCGGCGATGACCTTGCCATAGGTCGCCGCGCCGCTCTGCACCCGGGCCAGGACCTGGGGGTCGAGCAAGGTCAGCTGCTCGACGATAAGACTGGAATGGTATTTCTCGCGCACGATCTGGAAGGTCCCCAGCAGGGCCGAGCCGATCAGCCCGCCGAGGTTCTGGCAGATGCCGAACAGCACCGAGAAGCTCACCAGGTTGCGTGGGTTGGTCAGTACGTTGCGGGTACCCAGGACCATGGTCGGGCCAAGGAAGAAGGTGCCGCCGAAAGCCAGCAGGAACTGGCTGATGTACATGTTGGCCGGGCGCGTGAGGTTGCTGGAGAAACTGTCCATCACCGAGCCGACGGCCATCAGCGCCAGGGAAATGACCAGGGGCATGAACAGGTGCGCCGGGTTGATGGTCAGGGCACTGGTGGCCAGCCCCGCGATGCTGCCCAGCAGCATCACCCCGTAAAGCAGGCGCATCTGTTCGCTGCTCATGTTCAGCGCCTGGAGGAAACCCACCGCGCCGGTGGACTGCTCCGAGAGCACCATGCGGATCAGGATCACCGCCAGGGCCAGGCGGATCATCGCCCCGCTACCCAGCCAGCGGGTCATCAGCATCGGGTTGCGGCGGTTATGTTCGATGCACAGGCCGGCGAGGATCAGCAGGATCGAGGCGGCGCTGGCGTAGCCGATCCACGGCGCCTCCAGCCACCAGTCGATGCGCCCCAGGGACAGCACCGCGCACAGCAGCGCCACGCCGGTGGCCAGCAAGGCGAAGGTCAGGAAATCGAGTTTCTCGAAGGTACGAAAGCGGTCCCCGGGTGGCAACTTGAGCATGAACACGCAGCCCAGGGAGGCCAGCGCCAGGCCCAGCTCGAACAGGTACAGGCCGCGCCATTCGGCGATCTGCAACAAGTCTTCGGAGAACAGCCGGGCCAGGGGCAAGGCCAGCTGCGAGGTGCCCAGGCCCAGCACCAGGGCCTTGAGCCGCCACTTGGCCGGAAAGGCCTGGACCATGTAGTACAGGCCCAGCGAGCTCAGGGCCGCGCCCACCATGCCGTGGGCCGCGCGCACGGCGATGGCCGAGCTCAGGTCGTTGACGAACAGGTGGCCGAAGGTCACCAGGGCATAGAGCACCAGGAACACCTCGGTAAAGGCCCGCAGGCCGAACTGCTGGCGAAACTTCACCAGCAGCAGGTTCATCGACACGTTGGTCATGACATACGCGGCCGGCAGCCAGGCCATTTCCGCGCTGGTGGCCCCCAGGGCGCCTTGCAGATAAGGCAGGTTGGCGATCACCAGGGCGTTGCCCAAGCCGCCGGTGATGGCCACCAGAAGGCCCACCAAGGCATAGGCCAGGCGCTTGTGGGTGGGGTGCAGCGGTGTCGAGGGCGAGCCGGGCAAGCTGGGCTTTTCGTGGGGCTGCCAGTTGCGCGGGGCGTAGTGATCCATGCAGTGACCTTAGTGGTGTTCTGGTCCGTACCGGGACGGTCGATGCGGGCTGTGTGACCGGCAGCCTGCCATGCCCCAGGCCCAGACACGCCCGGAGTAGGTTGGGTGAATTTTATTTCAAGACGCTGGCGTCGCCGCAGTTTTTTCGAAATCCTGCAACGGATGACGACTGACGCCGCGGCCCGGTCGCTCCTCGCCTGGTGGCATATCTTGTCTGGTCCCTGTGGAGTTTCAATGGCGCTTAATTTCGTGAAGATGCATGCCAATGGCGACGATTTCGTGGTGATCGACGCCCGCGGTCGCGGCCAGCCGATCACCGCCGAACGCGCCAGGGCCTTGGGCGACCGGCGACGCGGCATAGGTTTCAATCAACTGGTGGTGCTGGGCGATTGTCGCCAGAGCGCGGCGCAACTGACCTTCTTCAATGCCGATGGTTCCAGCCTCGATGCCTGCGGCAGTGCCACCCGGGGTGCCGCCGAGCTGTTGCTGCGCGAAAGCGGCGCCAGTTCGCTGCGCCTGAAGACCGCCCGCGGCCTGCAAGAGTGCCGGCGCCTGGCCGACGACAGCGTGTCGGTGGAGATGGGCGTTCCCGGGCTCGCCTGGCAGGACATTCCCCTGGCCCGGGAGCTGGACAGCCTGCGCCTGCCGCTGCCGGGGGAGCCGGCGGCGTGCAGCATGGGCAACCCGCATTGCAGTTTTTTCGTCGACGACCTGCAGCAGTTGGACATCGCCGTCCTCGGACCGGTGATCGAGACCCATCCGCTGTTCGTGCACCAGACCAACGTGCATTTCATCCAGGTCATCGACCGCCAGACCATTCGCCTGCGAATCTGGGAACGCCACGGCGGCATTCCCCTGGGCTCCGGTTCCTGCTCCTGCGGCGCTGTGGTCAACGGCATCCGCCGGGGCCTGCTGGACAGCCAGGTGACGGTGCTGTGCGACGGCGGCCCGGTGAGCGTGAGCTGGGACGGCCAGGGCAAGGTGCGCCTGGCCGGTAGCGTGACCCGGGTGTTCAGCGGCTGGCTGTAGCGCCAGCCCTGCCCCGCTCCGGGCCTACAGCCAGCCCAGCCATTGCCACCAGGTCATGGCGAACACCAGCATCAGCAGGTAGCCGGCCAGCGTCACCACCAGCCCGACCTTGGCGAACTGGCGCGCGGTGAAGGTCTCGGTGCCCAGGCACACCATGTTCTGCGGGGCGTTGATCGGCAGGATGAAGCCGTAGCTGACCACGAACCCCAGGAGCATGGTCATGCCCAGCCGGCTGAACTCGCCCGGCAGGGTCTGCAGCACCGCGATGAGGATCGGCAGCAACGCCGAGGTCAGCGCCGTAGCGCTGGCGAACCCCAGGTGAATCAGGATCAGGAAGGCGCCGAGGATGGCGAAGACCGCCAGCGGGCCTACCTGGTCCAGTCCGGTGTGGGCCACCACCTGGGTGCCCAGCCATTGCCCGGCCTGGGTACTGAGCAGCGCCGAACCGAGGCTGATGCCGACCCCGAAGACGATCACCGTGCCCCAGGGAATGCGCGACTGCACATCCTTCCAGGTCATGATGCCGATCCGTGGCAGCAGCAGGATCACCAGCCCGGCATAGGTGGTGGTCGTGGTGTCGAACGGGTGCAGCTTGCCTTCGGTGGACCAGGCCAGCAGCAACAGCAGCGACACCGCCAGCAGGCGTTTCTGCGGCCCGGTCATGGGGCCGATATCCGCCAGGGACCTGGCCACCGCTTCCTTGCCGCCGGGAATGCTGTCGCTCTCCGGGGGCAGCATCTTGAGCACCAGCCACAGCAGCACCAGGGACATGATCAGCGCCCAGGGCGCACCGGCGATCAGCCAGTCGAGCCAGGCCACGCGCTGGCCGAGCATCTTGTCCATGAACCCCACGGTCAACAGGTTCTGCGCGGCGGCGGTCTGGATCCCGACGTTCCAGATGCTGGTGCCCTGGGCCACCACGATCATCAGCCCGGCGGCGATGTTCGAGCGCTTGTCGACGCCGAACGCGGCGATCACCCCCATCATGATCGGCACCACGCAGGCACTGCGGGCGGTGGCGCTGGGCACCAGCAGGCTGAGGAGGATAGTCACGGCGATGGCACCCAGGAGAATGCGCCGGGTACTGGTGCCGACCCGGGCCAGGGTCACCAGGGCGATGCGCCGGTCCAGGCCGGTGTGGGTCATGGCGGCAGCGATGAACAAGGCGCCGGCCACCAGGGCCAGGGCCGAATTGGAAAACCCGGTCAGGGCCAGGCCGATGGCCGCCGAGCTGCCATACAGCTGGCCGGGGTCGTGCAAGGTTGGCGCGGTGCCGATGAGGATCGCCATCAGGGCGGTGATCATGATCGCGCTGGCCTCGTAGGACACCGCTTCGCTGATCCACACCACCACGGCGAATGCCAGGATCGCCAGCATCCGGTGCCCCGCCACGGGCAGATCGGCGGGCAGCGGCAGGAACAACACGCCGATCATGGCCAGCACGGCGACCAGCAATCCAATCGGTAATACGGCCTTGGCCGCGGGCGCCGTTGTCACAGGCGTAGTCATGGGCCTTTTCCTTCTCCATTGGACAGGCGCCAAGCATGGTGCAAAAGCGCAAAAGGCGCGTTGATGGGAGTCAAGCCAGGGCCGCGTATCGCGCCTCGTGCAGCCGCTGGCGCAGGCTGCGCACGGCGCGGCGCGAGCCGCAGAACCCGCATGCGCGGCGAGCCTGCCGGAACGTGTCGTTCGGTTTGCGAGGGTTAGTGCGCTGGGTGAAACGGAGAAGCGTTTACAGAAATATTTTTTAACATTTCTACAGATTTTTCATCATTTAGGAGTCAGAGTGATATCAAGGGCGACAAGGAGTCGACACAAACCTGGCTGTATCACTCCAACCTGCAAGGTGCCTCCATGGTGATAAGAAACTTGAAGCTGACTTCCAGGGCGCTGCTGAGCTTCGGCGCCATTTGTGTACTCCTGATCGGCCTGGGGGGGCTGGCACTGTGGAAGATGGGACAGATTCATGACGCCGCGCTGGATTTGCAGGCCAACTGGCTGCCCAGCGTCCGCCAAGCCGCGAAAATCGAATCCGGCACCTTGCGCGTGCGCCTGGAGGCCCTGCACTACGCCACTGAAGGAGACAGCCAGAAGCCCGCGTCGCTGGACAAGCTGAACACCTTGAAGACCACCCTGGTCGAGGCCATCAAAGGCTATGAGCCGCTGGTATCCGGCCCCGAGGAAAAGGCCGCCTACGAGCAGGTCAAGCGTGGCGCCCGGGACTACCTCGACAAGCTGGCGGTGATGATCGACTCCACCAAGACCAATACCGCCCAGCAGACCGCCGACTATATCAACCAGGTCACGGTGCCTCTGGCCAACACCCTGCAAGCGTCCATCGAGGAGCTGCTTCGCATCAACGAGAGCGGGGCCGAGCAATCCGCGGTCGTCGCTGGCGAGCAATTCAGCGGCGGCCTGACCGTGACCTGGGTAATCATCATCCTGGCCATCGTCCTGACCGTCCTGATCGCCACCTTGTTCACCCGCAGCATCACCCATCCGGTACTGTCGTTGCTGGCCAGCACCCGCAAGATCGCCGAGGGCGACCTGCGTACCCAGGTGGACGTCAGCGGGCGCGACGAGTTGACCGACCTGCAAGCGGCGACCCAGGCCATGCTCGACAGTCTCAAGTCGACCATCCGCCATATCAGCGATTCCTCGACCCAACTGGCCTCGGCCGCCGAGGAAATGAGCGCCATCACCCGTGAGTCCAACGCCGGCATCCAGCAACAGAGCATGGAGACCGACCAGGCCGCCACGGCGGTCAACCAGATGACCGCGGCGGTGGAGGAAGTGGCGCGCAACGCGGTGTCCGCCTCGCAGTCCACCCAAGCGTCGGAGCGTTCGGCGGGCCTGGGCAAGGAACGAGTCGAGCAGACCATCCATGCCATCGAGAAGCTCACCGGCACCGTGGAGAACACCCGGGTAGAGATGGCCGGGCTGGCCCAGCAGGCCCAGGACATCACCAAGGTCCTGGACGTGATCCGTGCCATCGCCGAGCAGACCAACCTGCTGGCCCTGAACGCCGCGATCGAGGCGGCCCGTGCCGGCGAGCAAGGCCGTGGCTTTGCCGTGGTGGCCGACGAGGTGCGGGCCCTGGCCCATCGTACCCAGTTGTCGACCCAGGAAATCGAGCAGATGATCCAGGGCATCCAGAACGGCTCGAGCAAGGCCATGCTGTCCATGCAGCAGAGCAGCGAGGACGCCAACCAGACCCTGGCCATCGCCCACGAGGCCGGCAGTGCCATCGGCCATATCACCGAAGCCATCAGCGACATCAACGAGCGCAACCTGATGATCGCCACCGCCTCGGAAGAACAGGCCCAGGTGGCGCGCTCGGTGGACCAGAACCTGATGAGCATCCGCGACCTGGCGTTGCAGAGCTCGTCCGCCGCCAGCCAGACCTCGCTGGCCAGCAGCGAACTGTCGTCCCTGGCGGTGGGTCTGAACAAGCTGGTGGCACGCTTCGCCCTGTGACGTGTGTCGTGGGGTCGTAGCGAAACGCGTGGGTAAAAACGCTCGTGTGATCCGCAGTTCCCCGCTGCAACGGCTGCCGTCCAGCCGTTGCAGCGGCGAGAGTCGAGCGCCCCGTGGGGAGTACTGGTGATGCTGAAATTGATCTCGCTGCAACAACTGCAAATGGGCATGTACATCCACCAGTTCTGTGGTTCCTGGCTGGACCACTCGTTCTGGAAAGCCGGTTTCGTTCTCAACAGCCGCGAAGACCTGCGGCGCCTGCAACGCTCGAACCTGAGCGGCTTGTGGATCGACTCGG
>NZ_JBJJLO010000145.1:0-14778 GCF_046230915.1 Pseudomonas sp. KCJK8993 | reverse complement strand
TACTTCAGCGGCGGCACCCCCCGAGATCACAACTAGCCTCTTCGTCGGCAGCGTCAGGTGGGTATAAGAAACAGGAGTGGTTCATGACATGCGCGAAGACTGCCGGGAAACCACCATCTCCTCGAGAATTTCACGCACCAGCCGGTTGATGCCCGACTCGCCGTGGTAGTGGCTGCGATCGATGCTGGCGATGGTGAACTGGTTCGATCCTGGCGCCAGGATGTCTAGCGAGAGACTGCCATCGGCATTGATCACGCAGTTCACGCGGCAGTTTGGCAAGCGCTGGGCAAGGGCCGTCTCGATTTCGAACTTGCTTAGGGTGTCCATGGAGTTTCCGGCTCTCGGTCATTGGCCTGTCAAGATTAGCTGAGGAACTCGGGCTGTAAATGCTGTCAGCCTGATAGCAAAGTTACATGAGTTAAGCGTCGTAATTCATCCAGAACAACTTTCCACGACGTTAAAATTTGCGCGGCAATACTTGAAGTTGCCTGCTAGTTGCCGCTTGTTGAAGGCATCTCGGGTTTTCAGAACATCCCTCGTCATTCCCTGGACGGGTTAGCCGCGAGCATCCATTTTCGGCGGCCCGGGATGGGAGGGGAAAGGCGGCAGCACCTCTTCGGCCGGTTCCTGGATGACTTCGGCCATCGGACGTTGGCAGAACTGGATGCCCAGCGCGGCATGATCGACGCCGGCCTCTTGCCATTCACAAAAAGCTGCGTCCGGTTTCCCTCTGGACGACGGAGGTTTCCTTGCTTCGACTCATGCTTTCGCTAATGGCTGTGCTGGTACTAGGAACCGGTATCTACACCCTTGGATTCACACTGAACAAAGGGGCTGACAATGCTCATGCGCCGCGCGCGAGCCATATGCATCCCCTGGCCACCGGGATCGGAAGTGGTCAAGCATCTATGACGACACCCTGGGGAACGGTTCAGTCGGGGGGGATCGATCGTCCTCGGCCAGAGCTTCCCAGACCTGGTGCGGCGACATGCTCATTTCCAGCCAGACCTGGGTCAGCAGCAGGGCGATGAAGCAAGCCAGGCCGATGCCCAGGCTCAGGTCGGCGATGTCGATCAGCTTGACGATGGAGACCAGGATCCCGATCAGGTAGACCTCGAGCATGCCCCATTCGCGCAGGTGGCGATAACCGCGGTAGAGCAGCATGGCGCCTCGGCGCGCCACCTTGAACCTCAGGCTCAGCAGTACCAGCAACTGGCACAGCAGTTTGAGCAGGGGAATGGCCATGCTGTTCAGCAGCACCAGCACGGCGACCCCGGGCATGCCACTTTCGAACAGCCCGAGCACACCGCTCCAGACGGTGTCGCTACGGGCCTGGCCCAGAAGGGTCAAGTGCATGATCGGCAGGAAGTTGGCCGGGATGTAGAGCAGCAAGGCGGTCAGGACCAGGGCGAAGCAACGGCGCTGCCATTGATGGCGATGCACGGCCAGTTCGAAGCCGCAACGCGGGCAGCAGCTCTTTTCACCGGGTTCCAGTGGCTCGCGGCGCATCAGCAGGTCGCATTCATGGCAAGCGACCAGGGCCTGGAGCGGCAGGTTCGGCAAGTCGCCGGGGTGGGTGTGGAGCATCGGGCAAGTCCTGTGGGCGTGTGGCCTAGGTGTCGGTTCTGGCCTGTGGACAGGCGCCGTGGAGGAACATCTGCTCCAGGGTATGGGCGGTATTCGAGCTCGCCGCGCGTCCGCGGCGTTCGGCGTCCACCATGCCGTAGACCAGGGTGATGAACAGCTCGGTGAACACCGACGCGCTGATGTCGATGCGGAATGCTCCCTTGTGCTGGCCGCCCAGGAAGAAGGCGTCCAGCGCGTTGATATAGGACTGCCACCGGACACCATCGGCCTGCGGGTCGAGGAAATCCGGGCGGTATTGAAATACCAGGAAGGTCAGCAGCTCTCGATGGGCGAGATGCTCCCTGATCAAATTGTGCAGTGCTTCCAATGGATCTGCATCCTGCAGGCGGGAGGCTTCGATGATCTGGAGCAACACCTCCTCGCCATGCCGTTCGAGCATTTCCAGCAGATGGTCACGCGTGCCACAAAAACGCTGCAGCGTGGCCCGGCTGGTGCCGGCAGATTCAGCCAGTTCCTTTAGTGTCGCGCGTGGGTGGTCGACGATGGCCACGGCCAGCGCCTTGATGAATCGTTCGTCATGGGGCGTCAGGGTCATTCGCAAGTCCTGGGTGAGTCCTCGAATGCGCGCATTGGGTAAAAAAACTCGTAGCGCTCCGCAAAATGTGAGACAAAAAAGCTCATGTGAGTCTTTGTTGACTCATTTTGGGTTTGAAAGTAGCATTCTGGACATTCTCAATCAATAGTCAGGTGTGCCATGGTCGATTTGCGTGCAATAGGAAGGGTCAGTGCATTGGCGGTTGTCATTGCGTTGGCAGGGTGTGGTCCCTCGGGCGAGCAGCAGAGCGCCGCGGAGATGGTGCTTCCTGTGGAGGTGTTCGCGGTGAAGCCGGAAACCCTGGCGCTGACGTCGGAACTGCCAGGCCGGATCGAACCGGTACGCGTGGCCGAGGTGCGGGCACGGGTGGCGGGTATCGTGCTGAAGAAGCGCTTCGAGGAAGGGGCCGACGTCAAGGCCGGCGATCTGTTGTTCCAGATCGATCCCGCGCCGCTCAAGGCTGCGGTGTCCCGGGCCGAGGGCGACCTGGCCCGGGCCCAGGCCGGGATGAAGGAGGCCCTGGCGCGGGTCAAGCGCTATGAGCCGCTGGTGAAGATCGAAGCGGTCAGCCAGCAGGACTACGACAAGGCCAGTGCCGACCTGCACAGCGCCCAGGCATTGACCCGTTCGGCCCAGGCCGACCTGGAAACCGCGCGCCTGAACCTGGGGTACGCCTCGGTCACCGCGCCGATCTCCGGTCGGGTAGGGCGTGCGCTGGTCACCGAAGGCGCCCTGGTCGGCCAGGGCGAAGCGACCCTGATGGCGCGTATCCAGCAACTGGATCCGATCTACGCCGATTTCACCCAGACCGCCGCCGATGCCCTGCGCCTGCGCGAGGCGCTGAAGACCGGCAGCCTGGCCGCGGGAGACAGCAAGGCCCTGACCCTGCGGGTCGAGGGCACCCCCTACGAGCGCCAGGGGGCGCTGCAGTTCACCGACGTGGCGGTCGACCCGGGCACCGGCCAGATCACCCTGCGCGGCAAGTTCCCCAACCCCGATGGTGTGTTGCTGCCGGGCATGTACGTGCGGGTCAAGACTCCCCAAGGCACTGACCACCAGGCCATCCTCGTCCCGCAGCGTGCGGTCAAGCGGGGCAACGACGGCAGCTCCCACGTGATGGTGGTCGGCGCCGACGAGCGTGCCGAGGCCCGCGCGGTCACCACCGGTGCCATGCAGGGTTCGCGCTGGCAGATCACCGAAGGCCTCAAGGCCGGTGACCAGGTCATCGTCGGTGGCCTGGCCGCCGTGCAGCCGGGCGTCAAGGTCACTGCCAAGCAGGCTCAGGAAACCGAGCAGAAACAATAAGCCCGGTTACGACACGAGGATTTTTTGATGTCCGATTTTTTCATCAAGCGCCCGAGCTTCGCCTGGGTGGTGGCTCTGTTCATCTCCCTGGCCGGCCTGCTGATCATTTCCAAGCTGCCGGTGGCGCAGTACCCCAACGTTGCGCCACCGCAAATCACCGTGACCGCCACCTACCCGGGCGCTTCGGCCAAGGTATTGGTGGAGTCGGTCACCAGCGTGCTCGAAGAGTCGCTCAACGGTGCCAAGAACCTGCTGTACTTCGAATCAACCAACAATTCCAACGGTACTGCCGAGATCGTCGTGACCTTCCAGCCGGGCACCGATCCGGACCTGGCCCAGGTCGACGTGCAGAACCGCCTGAAGAAGGCCGAGGCGCGCATGCCTCAGGCCGTGCTCACCCAGGGCTTGCAGGTCGAGCAGACCAGCGCCGGCTTCCTGTTAATTTATGTTCTGAACTATAAGGAAGACGCGAAGCGCAACGACACTACCGTTCTTGGCGACTACGCCGCGCGTAACATCAACAACGAACTACGCCGCTTGCCCGGCGTCGGCAAGCTGCAGTTCTTCTCTTCCGAAGCGGCGATGCGGGTCTGGATCGATCCGCAGAAACTGGTGGGTTACGGCCTGTCCATCGAGGACGTGAGCAACGCCATCCGCGGACAGAACGTGCAGGTTCCGGCCGGCGCCTTCGGCAGCGCGCCCGGTACCAGTGAGCAGGAGCTGACCGCAACCCTGGCGGTCAAGGGAGCCCTGGACAACCCCGAGGAGTTCGGCCAGGTCGTCCTGCGCTCCAATCCCGATGGTTCCAGCGTCAAGCTGGCCGATGTCGCCCGCCTGGAAGTGGGCCAGGAAAGCTACAACATTTCCTCGCGCCTGAACGGCACGCCCGGCGTAGGTGGTGCAATTAAGCTGTCTCCGGGCGCTAACGCCATCGAGACTGCGACGCTGGTCAAGGCGCGCCTGGCCGAACTGTCGCAGTTCTTCCCCAGCGATATGCAGTACTCCGTCCCCTACGACACCTCGCGTTTCGTCGACGTGGCCATCGAGAAGGTGATCCACACCCTGCTCGAAGCCATGGTCCTGGTGTTCCTGGTGATGTTCCTGTTCCTGCAGAACGTGCGCTACACCCTGATTCCATCCATCGTGGTGCCGGTGTGCCTGCTCGGTACCCTGGCGGTGATGTACCTGCTGGGCTTCTCGGTGAACATGATGACCATGTTCGGCATGGTGTTGGCCATCGGCATCCTGGTGGACGACGCCATTGTGGTGGTGGAGAACGTCGAGCGGATCATGGCCGAGGAGGGCCTGTCCCCGACCGAGGCGACGATCAAGGCGATGAAGCAGGTATCCGGCGCCATCGTCGGCATCACCCTGGTGCTGTCCGCGGTGTTCATGCCGCTGGCGTTCATGAGCGGTTCGGTGGGCGTCATCTACCAGCAGTTCTCGGTATCCCTGGCGATCTCGATCCTGTTCTCCGGCTTCCTGGCCCTGACCTTCACCCCGGCGCTGTGCGCCACGTTGCTCAAGCCGATCCCTGAAGGCCATCACGAGAAGCGCGGTTTCTTCGGTGCCTTCAACCGTGGCTTCGCCCGCGTCACCGAGCGCTACTCGGTGCTCAGTTCCGGGCTGGTCAAGCGTGCCGGGCGTTTCATGCTGGTGTACGCCGGTATCGTCGCTCTGCTGGGCTACACCTACTTGCGCCTGCCGGAGGCCTTCGTCCCGAGCGAGGACCTGGGCTACATGATCGTCGACGTGCAACTGCCGCCCGGCGCCAGCCGCATGCGTACCGATACCACTGGCAAGGAGCTGGAGCAGTACCTTAAAAAGCGCGATGCAGTGGAGTCGGTCTTTCTCATTTCCGGCTTCAGTTTCTCCGGCCAGGGCGACAACGCGGCACTCGCATTCCCGGTTTTCAAGGATTGGTCGGTACGCGGCAAGGACGAGTCTGCTGCTGCCGAGGTAGCGGCGTTGAACGAGCATTTCGCGCTGCCGAGCGATGGCACCGTCATGGGCGTTTCGCCACCACCCATCGACGGCCTGGGCAACTCCGGCGGCTTCGCTTTGCGCTTGATGGACCGTGGCGGGCTGGGCCGGGAGGCCTTGCTGCAAGCCCGGGATACGCTGCTGAGCCAGGTCAACGGCAACCCGAAATTCCTCTACGGCATGATGGAAGGCCTGGCCGAGGCGCCGCAGTTGCGCCTGGTGATCGACCGTGAAAAAGCCCGAGCCCAAGGCGTCAACTTCGAAACCATCAGCTCTACCTTGTCCTCGGCTTTCGGCTCCAATGTGGTCAACGACTTCACCAACGCCGGTCGCCAGCAACGGGTGGTGATCCAGGCCGAGCAGGGCGCGCGGATGACCCCGGAAAGCGTGCTCCAGCTGTACGTGCCCAACAACAAGGGCGACCAGGTACCGCTCAGCGCCTTCGTCAGCAGCAAGTGGGAAGAGGGGCCGGTGCAACTGGTGCGCTACAACGGCTATCCGTCGATCCGCATCGTCGGTGACGCAGGTCCAGGCTACAGCACCGGCCAGGCCATGGCCGAACTGGAGCAACTGGCGTCGCAACTGCCCAAGGGCATCGGCTACGAGTGGACCGGCCTGTCCTACCAGGAGAAGGTCTCTGCCGGCCAGGCATCGGGTTTGTTCGCCCTGGCGATCCTGGTGGTGTTCCTGTTGCTGGTGGCCCTGTACGAAAGCTGGTCGATCCCGCTGTCGGTGATGCTGATCGTTCCGATCGGCGCCGTGGGTGCGGTCCTGGCGGTGATCTTCATGGGCATGCCCAACGACGTGTACTTCAAGGTCGGCCTGATCACCATCATCGGCCTGTCGGCGAAGAACGCGATCCTCATCGTCGAGTTCGCCAAGGAGTTGTGGGAGAAGGGCTACAGCCTGCGTGACGCCGCCATCGAGGCCGCTCGCCTGCGCTTTCGTCCGATCATCATGACCTCCATGGCCTTCATCCTCGGCGTGGTGCCCCTGGCCATCGCCACCGGTGCCGGTGCGGCCAGCCAGCGCGCCATCGGGACCGGGGTGATCGGCGGAATGCTCAGCGCCACCTTCCTGGGCGTGTTGTTCGTGCCGATCTGCTTCGTCTGGCTGCTGTCGGTGCTGCGCACCAAGCGGCCAGCCCCTGAACAACCAGCCCTGACCCAGGAGTGATCAGCATGCGTACCGCAGTTTTTACCGTATCGGCGCTGCTGATCGCCCTGGCCCTGGGAGGCTGCTCCATGGCCCCGACCTACGAGCGCCCGGCCGCGCCCGTTGCCGATAGCTGGAGCGGCGCGGCCGCCCAGCAGGGACGCCAGGCTAGCGAACTGGATTGGCGGAGCTTCATTGTCGATCCGCAGTTGCGCAAGTTGGTCGGCACCGCCCTGGACAACAACCGTTCGTTGCGCCAGACCTTGCTGGACATCGAACAAGCCCGCGCGCAGTACCGCATCCAGCGGGCCGATCGCATCCCGGGACTGAACGCAGGCGCCTCGGGCAACCGCCAGCGCCTGCCGTCGGACCTGTCCAGCAGTGGCCGGGCCGGCGTGGCCAGTACCTATCAGGTCGGCCTGTCGCTGCCGGAGTACGAAGTCGACCTGTTCGGTCGGGTCAAGAGCCTCAGCGATGCCGCATTGCAGCAGTACCTGGCCACCGAGGAGGCCGGGCGCGCGGCGCGCATCGCGCTGATCGCCGAGGTCACCCAGGCCTACCTGGTCCATGACGGCGCCCAGCGCCGCCTGGCCCTGACCCAGCAGACCCTGGTCAGCCGCGAATACTCCTTCGCCCTGATCAGCCGGCACCGTGCGGTGGGTAACGCCACCGCACTGGACTACCAGGAAGCCCTGGGCCTGGTGGAACAGTCCCGGGCCGACGAGGAGGCCGCCCTGCGCCAGAAGCAACAGGCCTTCAATGCCCTGGTGCTGTTGCTGGGCACCGCCGATGCGGCCAAGGCGATTCCCGAGAAGCCATCGGAGCAGCCGCTGCTGGTGCAAGACATCGCCGCCGGCTCGCCTTCGTCGCTGATCGAGCGCCGGCCGGACATCCTCGCCGCCGAACACCGTTTGCAAGCGCGCAATGCCGATATCGGCGCTGCGCGGGCGGCGTTCTTCCCGCGGATCACCTTGACCGGCAGCTTCGGCACCTCCAGCGCGCAAATGTCTGGCCTGTTCGATGGCGGCTCGCGCTCCTGGAGCTTCATCCCGACCCTGTCGCTGCCGATCTTCGATGGCGGGCGCAATCGTGCCGGGCTCAGCCTGGCCGAGGCGCGCAAGGACTCGGCGGTGGCGGCCTACGAGGGCACGATCCAGACGGCGTTTCGCGAAGTGGCGGACGCCCTGGCGGCCACCGACACCCTGCGCCGCGAGGAACAGGCACGCGGGGCCCTGGCCAATACCAGCAACGAATCGCTGAAGCTGGCCAAGGCTCGCTATGAAGGCGGCATCGACAGCCACCTGCGTTACCTGGACGCCCAGCGCAACAACTTTGCCAACGAGACGGCGTTCATCGACGTCAGCACTCAACGGCAGATCGCCCTGGTGGACCTGTTCCGCTCCCTGGGCGGTGGCTGGCAGGACAACCAGGGCCAGCAACTGGCGCAACACCAGACGCCCCCTTAAGTGAACGCCGGCGCCTGCTTGGGTTCTCCTGGGCAGGTGCCGGTCAAGGAGATTAACGATGCGTGCAATTGATGCCGGTATTTGGGTCTGCGGTGAATGTCATCAACTTAATCCGGGCTGTCTGGATTCATCATCGCGCTGCAGCCGTTGCAGTGCAGTAATACATGCGCGTCGTCCGAACAGCATCAGGCGGACCTGGGCCTTGCTGATCACGGCGATGATCCTCTACATCCCGGCCAACCTGCTGCCGATCATGACCGTCAGCATTTTCGGCAAGGGCGCGCCGGCGACCATCATGAGCGGGGTGGTCAGCCTGCTGCAGCTGGGCATGATCCCCATCGCCCTGGTGGTGTTCGTGGCCAGCATCGTGGTGCCGACCTTCAAGCTGGTGGGCATCGCGCTGCTGCTTTATTCGGTGCAGCGCCAGCAACCGATGTCTGCCCGCCGGCGGATCATCATGTACCGCTTCATCGAATGGGTGGGGCGCTGGTCGATGCTCGACATTTTCGTCATCGCCATCCTGGTGGCGTTGGTGAACTTCGGCCACCTGGCGCGCATCGAGGCCAACCTCGGCGCCGCCGCCTTCGCCAGCGTGGTGGTACTGACCATGCTGGCCGCCGTGACTTTCGATCCCCGGCTGATCTGGGACAACACCCACTTGGACAAAGAAAATGAGTGATTTGCCCGTCCCCAAGAAACACCCGGCCTCCAACTGGTCGGCGATCTGGATCCTGCCCTTGGTGGCCCTGGTCATCGGTGCGTGGCTGGCCTGGCGTGCCTATGACGAAGCCGGCCCGGTCATCCAGATCCACTTCGAGAGCGGCGACGGCATCCAGGCCAAGAAGACCGAGGTGCTGTACAAGGGCATATCGGTCGGCAAGGTGGTGGACCTGAGTGTCAGTGAAGACATCAAGGGGGTGATCGCCTCCATCGAGTTGAGCAAGGAGTCCCGGGAGTACCTGAACAACGACACGCGTTTCTGGTTGGTCAAGCCGCGGGTGTCCCTGGCGGGCGTGACCGGTTTGGAGACACTTGTGTCCGGCGTCTATATCGCGGTGGATCCGGTGAAGGGAGATAAGGGCATACACACATTTACCGCCCTTAAGGAACCGCCTCCGATGTCGGAGGCGATTCCTGGCCTGCATATCACCCTCAAGGCCGACCGGCTGGGTTCCCTGGAGCAGGGCAGCCCGGTGTTCTACAAGCAGATCCTGGTGGGCCAGGTGAAAAGCTTCCAGCTCGGCGAGGACCAGCGCACCATCGAGATCAAGGTGTACATCGAACCGGCCTACGCCGACCTGGTGCGCAAGCACACGCGTTTCTGGAACGCCAGCGGCATCTCGATCTCCGGTGGCCTGTCGGGCTTCAAGGTGCGCAGCGAGTCGCTGCTGACCCTGGCCGCGGGCGGTATCTCCTTCGCCACGGCGGACAACCACCGCGACAGCCCACCCACCGATCCGACCAAGCCGTTTCGCCTGTACGAGGACTACGACGCGGCCCAGGTCGGCTTGCGGGTGAAGCTGAAGATGAAGGACTTGAGCGAGATCGAGCCCGGGCGCACGCCAGTCATCTATAACGGCGTGCAGGTCGGCCTGGTCAAGACCGTCGACATGAACCAGGACTTCAGTGGCGCCACCGCCGAGCTGGCGATGGACCCGCGGGTCGAGGCCCTGCTGCTGGAGGGCACCGAGTTCTGGACCGTAAAGCCGAATATCTCGCTGGCCGGGATCACTGGCCTGGATGCCCTGGTCAAGGGCAACTACATCGCCGTGCGTTTTGCCAAGAGCGGGGCGCCGCGCCGGGAATTCAGCGCCCGCTCCAAGGCGCCGCCCATGGACATGAACGTACCGGGCCTGCACCTGGTGCTGACCAGTGACCGGCGCGGTTCGATGGAGGTCGGGGCGCCGGTGCTCTACCGGCAGATCCGCGTCGGTAGCGTGCAGAGCTACCAGCTGTCGGCGGACAACCGGCAGGTACTGATCGGCGTGCATATCGAGCCCGAATATGCGCGCCTGGTGAACAGCTCCACGCGTTTCTGGAACGCCAGTGGCGTGACCCTGAGCGGTGACTTCAGCGGGGTCAAGCTCAAGAGCGAGTCGCTGCAGACCTTGATCAATGGCGGTATTTCCTTCGACACCCTGGACCCCAAGGCGTCGGCCTCGGGCAAGGACCGCCGGTTCGCCCTCTATGACAGCGAAGAGGCCGCCCTGGCCCGGGGCGTGGAGATCCAGCTGAGCGTCGAAGACGCCGAAGGCCTGCGCGAAGGGACGCCGATTCGGTTCAAGGGGCTGGTGATCGGCAAGGTCGAGGGCATCGGCTTGAAGAATGACCTGTCCGGGGTGCTGCTCAAGGCGCGCCTGGCGGCCAACGGCGAGTCGTTCGCCCGCAGCGGCACGCGCTTCTGGGTCGTACGGCCGGCGCTTGGCCTGTTGCGCACGGAACACCTCGGCACCCTGGTCAGCGGTCCCTACATCGAGGCCCTGGCCAGCAGTCACCCGGGCGAGCGGCAGACGCGCTTCCAGACCCTGGCCGAGGCGCCGAACCTGCTCGGGAGCGGCAGCGGCCTGCGGCTGACCCTGAGCGCCCCGGACAAGGGCTCGCTCAAGCTCGGCAGCCCGGTGACCTATCGCAAGATGCCGGTGGGCAAGGTCATCGACCTGAACCTGGGCCAGCAGGCGGACCGGGTGTTGATCAGTATCCTCATCGAGCCGCGTTATGCACCGCTGGTGCGTACTGGCAGCCGCTTCTGGAACGCCAGCGGCGTGGGCATCGAGGCCGGATTGTTCAAGGGCGTTTCGGTGCGCACCGAGTCCCTGGAAGCCCTGGTCGCCGGCGGTATCGCGTTTGCCACGCCAGACAACGGACAAATGGGCGAAGCGGCCAAGCCGGGGCAGACCTTCGCCCTGTTCGATGCCGTCGACGAACAATGGCTGGAGTGGGCGCCGAAGATTTCGCTCAAGGAAGCCGCGCAGTGAGCGCGCTCATTTTCAAGTCAATGCAAAAAGGAGTTAATCCATGTCCAGGCGTTTTATTGCTCTCGCGTTCCTCACCGTCGGCTGTGTGTTTGTCGCCCAGGCTCAGGAGCCTATGCCTTCGGTACAGCAGGTGATGAGTGAGAACAAGGAGAAGATCAAGAACCAGATCGAGACCATCAACTACAACCGCAAGCGCATGGTGGAGGCCAACATGGAACTCGATAGCGAGCAGGCCGAGACGTTCTGGCCGATCTACAGCCGCTATCGCAACGAGATAGATGGCTTGCACAAAGACTCGTTCCAGTTGCTGGTGGAGTACGCCCGGGCCTATGGCTCCGGAGCCGTCAATAACCAGGACGCGGCCTCAATGCTCAAGACCTACAAGACCTTGCTGGAGAAACAGCACAAGGTGTTGTTTCGCTACATCGACCAGGTGTCGGTGAGGATGTCGCCAGTGATCGCCATGCGCTTCCTGCAGATCGAGACCCAGCTGGATGCGATGGAGGTGCAGCAGACCGGGAAGCAGATCCCGCTGATCAAGTAGGGGGGGGCATCACAGGCCTGCTGGGGCGATCCAGCCGGCCTTTTTCATGGATGTCTGCCCGACTTGGCATTCAGGGCGACACTGCCGTGCAGGAACATCTGCTCCAGGGAATGGGCGGAGTTGGCGCTGGCCGCACGCCCGCGGCGTTCAGCGTCGACCATGCCGTAGATCAGGTTGATGAACAGCTCGGTGAAGGCCGCGGCGCTGATATCGATACGAAACACCCCCTGGTGCTGGCCGCGCAGGAAGAACGCATCCAGATCTTCGATATAGGATGCTTCCTGCTCCAGCATCGGCCCCTTGGGGCGATGTTCGAACATCAGCAGGGCCAGCAGGTCGCGGTGGGTGAGATGTTCGCGGATCAAGTGACGCAGGGCGTCCAGCGGTTCAGCGGCGTGCAGCCAGGCGTTGCTGGTGATGTCGGCGAGCACGTTCTTGGCATGCAGCTCAAGTTGCTGTTCCAGGTTGGCACGGGTCCCGTAGTGACGGTTGAGCGTGGCCTTGCTCACTCCGGCCAGTTCCGCCAGTTCCTTCATGGTGGCACGTGGGTGGTTGACTAGCGCAGTGGTCAGCTGTTTGAGAAGGCGGGCGTCATGCAGTGTCATGGGGCGTTCGGGGCTTCAGGCAAGTGAGGAGGTTCCTAGCAAGAAACACTCCTTGCCGGCATCCGCGCATTGTAATCACTTGTTTGAGTCTATGCAGGCTCATTTGTGACAGTAATATTTTAAAGGGATCACTTTGGTCTCATGTTCGGTCGCGTTAGCCTGGGTCATGACCGCCCGACCGGCAGCCGGCGGGCGGATTTTTACCCCAGGCACCTAAAGTTCGGACGTACCCGGCAGAAAACCCCTAGGCAACGCCAGGCGCTGGTCCAGCCATGATCGCGCCCCTGCCTTGACCCCGTGCATCGAGAAGCTCCGGCCGCCCTGGTATCCCAGGCGTCATTGGCGGCTGTCCGCCATCACGGCAAGCGGCCCCTTCGATTTCCGGACTCCCCAACGCCATGAATGCCTTGCTGTTCTCACCGTTATTGCTGGGTACCAACATCCTGATCGCCAGCGCGATCATCTGCCTGGCCCTGTGGTACTACTCGCGCCCCTATCCGGGACCCGCCCTGTGGACCCTCGGCATACTGCTGGTGGGGCTGGGCCAGTTGCTGCTGCTGTTCGGTGGCCATTGGGCCGGGCTGGCGTACAACGTGTTGAGCTACAGCCTGCTGACCTCGGGGGAGGCGGTGCTGGTCATCGGCGTGTTCCGCTTCCTCGAGCGTCCCGCGCCCTGGTGGCTGGTGCCGGCGGTTTGCCTGACCGCCGTGCCCTGGCTGTTGTGGCACTGGCTGGGCGAGCCGCTGGAAGCCGAGCTGGTGGTGGCCTTGTACACCTTCGTCAGTGCCTTCGTCCGGGCATTGGCCTGCCGTGCGTTGTTGTGCCTGCCGGGCGATCGCCGGTTGCGCAGCGTCCGGATCTTCGCCGCGTTGATGTTCGGCTTGCTGGCCTTGAGCGCAGCCGCCAGCGGTGTCCTCGATCTGCTCCAGGCACTGCGGCCGCGCGCAGGCCTGGAGGCGGCCGCCGAACTGCTGGCCTTCAACATTGGCTATCCGTTGTGGATCCTCTGCCTGTTCGGCCTGACCCTGCTCAGCCTGCGCCGTTTCCTGCTGGCGGCCGAGCGCAGCGCGGTGCGCTTCGAGCGCCTGATGAACATCACCAGCGCCGCCGTGGTGATCGTCCGCGACGGCCGGATAGTCGATGCCAATCCGGTGCTCAAGCGCTTGTTCGATTGCGAGCGCGAGCATTACCACGAACGCCCCCTGGAGTACTTGTTCGAAACCGATGACGACCTGCAACGACAACTGGGGCGGTTCGATGGGGTGCCACAGGATCGAGTGGCGGTGCGCCATGACGGCAGCCAGTTCGCCGCCGAACTGACGGTTGCCGCCCTGGACGATGGTACCCAGGTGGCGGAGATCCGCGATGTCAGCGGGCGCAAGTCCCTGGAACAGGAGCTGCGCCAGACTGCCGCCAGGGATGCCTTGACCGGTGTCCTCAACCGCCGGGCCTTCATCGAGCGGGCCAAGCTCGAGCTGGCCCCGGACCGTCGGCAGGGGCGTTCGTCGTGCCTGGCGATGCTGGATATCGACCACTTCAAGCGGATCAACGACAACCACGGCCATCTGGTGGGCGACCAGGCACTCAAGGCCTTCAGTGCGGTTTGCGAAGGCCAGGTCCGGCGCACGGACCTGTTCGCCCGTTATGGAGGCGAGGAGTTCGTACTGTTGCTGCCACAGACCAACCGCGAGCAGGCCTTGGCCTTGCTCGAGCGCTTGCGCGAGTGCTGGAGCGCGCACCGCTTGGCGCTGTCTGCGGGGGAGCTGGCGTCCACCGTCAGCATCGGCATGGTCCTGATCGACCAGGAGGCCTCCCTGGAACATTGGCTCAGCCTGGCCGACCAGGCGCTGTACCGGGCCAAGCACGAGGGCCGCAACCGGACCCGGGTGCATGCCGTCGATTGACCCGCAGAGCTGCGCCAGCGTCTAGCGACAGGCCGGCAACATCGACTCGCCAAAGGTGCTGCTGCAAACAGGCATCCAGTTGCCCGGGGCGATACCTGGATGTGAGTTCGTTCGCCCGGTTGTTTCGCGAACGCATCGGTATCAGTCCAGGCAGCTATCGCGAGCGTTTCGCCAGCGGTGTTTGAGAGGACTACCGTCGGTCAAAAAAACTCTCCGGGCCGATATAACGATTGGCAATTTGCCCAGTAGTACAAAGAGCACAAGAGCAATTATTTGTTAAGGCGGGACCAGAAATAGAGTCGAATAAGTTGCAGGTCGCTATATCGATAATGATTTTCCCGGTTGATCGGAAATAGCCTTGAGTATGATTGGCTATATTCCACGCAAGTCGCCGTCTTGTGGCTGAACAAGTTTCTGCTAGTTTTGGAGTTCGGCCTGGAAGCCGGCGTGCCAGCGGCTTTCTCTAATATTCAATGACCTCTCAACTCCTTGATATCCATGGTTTTCATATGAACCTATGGCGGCTTTCGAGTGGAAGGGGTACTGGCCGGGGGAATGAAGTTCCGGGGCCTTCAAAACTAACGAAATGGATATAGTCAGGAGTACGTCATGGACGACGAACAGCGCCTTGCACAAGGTATTGGTCAGCATGCGGGCCA
>NZ_JBJJLO010000144.1:0-14827 GCF_046230915.1 Pseudomonas sp. KCJK8993 | reverse complement strand
TAGTATCCGATCAGGCCGTGAAGACTATTTTTGGTCCGAGTGAGGGCATAGCTCCCGACCTGGCAGCAAAACTGAAGCCGAAAAGCTGAGCGATCCAATGATATGAGCCCGCCGAGAGCGGGCTTTTTTTCGGCTAGAGAAAAATGATCGGAATCAGCCATTTACCAGAATCGCGAATTTATTTACCAATTTATTTACCATTATGCATTGACAGGTAGTTTCCAAATGGTAAATTTACCTCAACACCAACGCAACACGGCGCCAGGGTCTCAAGAGACCCACCGCTCTTTAGCGACACACCTTGCCGGATCGACACCGGCCCAGATTCAAAGGCAGCGATGAACCGGCCTCAACGGTTCAGAGGGTTGGCAACTGACCCGGGTGTGCAGCGTAAAGCACCAGAAGCAGTTATCCGGCGGACAGGGGTCGTGGCCGGAATCAACAACCAGAAGATAGCCGGAGGCCGACGCCAGCAGCGGGCCCCGACTGGAAAGGATTTGAATTAGCGCCCCGAGCTTCGGTATTGAGGGGCGCCGGACCTCATGCACCCTGCCCCACTCAGTCAGGGCATTCAGAGCTGTAGCGTGCATGTTGTAAGGACCTGTGATCCGTGGCGAACAGATGCTGTTTGACGCCGCGGGGAGGAAGCTCGAAGCCCACACCGACGAAGATCGGCCAGCCCTGCAATCAGCGGCGGGTAACTGGCCAACATCGCCGACGCAACAACCCCGGTCTGACGCCAGTAGCGGGACCGGGGCACTTTGGAAAGCATCACTGAAGCCCGTTCATTGAGCGGGCTTTGGGATTACGACCAGGAGATAAGCGATGAGCACTGCATTGTTTGAAGCGAGCGAAGAAGTGGTCAACGAGGCTGCAGCCTCCTGCGCTCGGAAGCTCGCGAAGTGGTTTGGCGGCATAGATGAAGCGATAGCAGCGCTTGAGGCCGATCCCGCAGATCTCGCCGACCTTGCACTGCGCGATGTCATCAAAGATCGGCGGCAGATGACGCTCAAGGTGTACATGAACCCTCAAGCATTCAGCCGCCAGATTCTGAACAACATCACTTGCTACGAAGCTACCAGGCAGAAACGTAAATACTCTGGGGCTCATTAAATCGAGTCACTTCACGCTCAAGCGACATCCCGACACGCTCGAGCAGGCGGATAGAGGCGAGATTCTTACTCTGCGTTTCGGCAATCACTCTCTTTAAACCCATCACGTCTTTTGCATAAAGCAGTGCGAAGCTTAACGCCTCCGTGGCGTACCCCTTCCCACAGTATTCGGGGAGCAGCTCGTAACTCACCTCGATGTCAGCACCATCATGATGCAGGTCGAACGAAACAATGCCAGCAAACTGCTCGGCTTCACGGGTTCTAATAACCCAAAGAGGCATTTCTCGCTGGGAATCCACTTCCAGGATCGAGCGCTTCACTGCTGCTTCTTGACTGAGCGGCCCTCCTAGATAAGTGCGCACCTTGGGATCGGTATACAACCTCACCAGATTCGTAACATCTGTTGGCCGAAGCGGTGTTAGGTGAACAAGGGATTTCACTGAAGTCTCGTCATCGCGCAAGAGGATTCGCAGCAGCATCTTCGACAAGTTCCAAGTCTATGTCCAATACACGATTCAGGCTGAGCTTCTGCGCCGGCTATACACCCTCCCCCTCCGACACCACCCGCATGCACTCCCTTCCGCGCCCATCGGCAACCAGCAGCCGGTCAGAGTGCTGACGAGTAATCGCAACCTACGCAGCAACCAGGAAGCAAAAATGACCAAATCAATCAGGCAGATGATCACCGCCGGAGAGGTTCGCCGCGCCGATGCTATCAAGGTTCGGCTTGAAGATATTCACGAAGAGCCCGGGTTCAACCTTCGCACCGAAGGTGATGTGCTAGAGGCCAGCATCGATGCCCTGGCGGAGTTCATCGCCGACGGCGGTGTCATCCCGCCTCTTGAGATCAGGCCGCGGGCAGATGGTGGTGTGTGGTTGGTTGACGGGCACCGCCGGCGCCGGGCGCTGATCAAGCTTGACCAGGCCGGTCGACTGCCTCGCTTGCCCAGCAAGGAAAACCCAAAGGTCACCGAGTATTGGGTTGATGTGCGGATGTTCGAAGGCAGCGATGCTGATCGTGTTGCCAGGATCATCTCGAGCCAGGAGAACGAGAAGCTCTCCCCTCTCGAGCTCGCGGAGGGCTACAAGCGCCTTCGTGCGTTCGGCTGGCCAGTCGAACAGATCGCCAAGAAGGTCGGCAAGACTCGGCAGCACGTAGAGCAAGTGCTTACCGTGGGCAACGCGAACACCGATGTACAGAACCTTGTTGCAGCGGGCCATGTGTCGGCAACAACGGCAGCACAGGTCGTTCGGGATCACGGTGACAGCGCCGGCCTGGTCCTGGGCGTTGAGCTGGAGAAGGCCAAGGCCAGCGGCAAGAAGCGCGTCACCGCCGGCACCATGAAAGGCCCTTCAGTCTCAAAGACTCGCCTTGAGGCTGTCCATGAAGCCTCACGCAATTTGATTGCATCGCTCGATGCCGTAGACGAAGACAGCCTCTCACTCACCGTTCCAACCGCGCTTGTTCTTGAGCTGCGCAAGGCTCTGGACGGCGCCCAGCCGCGATAAATCCGCCCAATCCAGCCAAGCGGCCTGGAGCATCCGATGCAGTCTTCTGCCAATCGAGGCTGCATCCCCTTCCCTTCACATACGACCGCATTAGGCAGGCGCCAGGCCACCTTCACGGTGGGTTTGGTCACCCGCGCCTGGCTCCTGGCCAATGCGGTTGCACTGCGAGCAAACAATCATGAGCGATCTCGGATATTGCGAGGGTGACACTTGCGGCCGTGACAGCTGCGAGGGCGTCATCGAATCCCACAAGGTAGTGAACTGCAGCTGCCACATATCCCCTCCTTGCGGCGCCTGCACCGCGCCACGCGGCTATTGCGAAGCCTGCGGCTGGGAGGAGTCAGAAGATCCAGTTCCTGAGCCAGAGCCAGTGAGCCAGAAGGAAAAGGATTTCTGGAAAGCGCAGGCCGAAGAATGGGAGAGACTTCGGAGTGCCCCGCTGGATAACACAAAGGTCAGCTGGCGCGATGCTCCGCACACCAACTCCTCAATGATCAAGGAAGGCGTCTACCCGCAATCTGGTGACGATGCAGCAGATCGCGAGATGGTAGCCAAGGAAGTCGTAGGAACCTTCGGCGGCCGCTTCGAGCGCTTCGGCAACGGCCATTTCAAGTACATCGCATACACCGACTGACCCACCATCTGGAGGCGACCATGTCAGCTCTGCGCAAGCCCATTCCGGAAGACTACTTTCTCGACACAGAGGCTGGCCAGGAATGGTTGGCTGAGTCGGTCGACGATCTGCTCTCTCGGCACCACATCGAAGCGCCCACCCCGGTTGGTCGAAGCAAAATCTTGGTCAATGCCGACCACCTACCGGAAGCGCTTGCGGACTACATGGCCGCGAAACCGGATCCAGATCGGTACATCGAGAAGATCCTGATTGAACTGATCAGGCGGGAAGACGGCGGAATTCTGCACACCTGGGCCATCGAAGCTGTCGGCGGCGATCCACAGATCGTTCGGTCTATCGCCAGCGACCTGGTCGCCGTGCACGCCAACGAATACCGAGACGCCAAGCGTGAGAGCGATCGCGTCGAGCAGGAGTGCGGATTTTGAGCCCGCACATCCCATCGACCAGGCCCTCGAGGGTGTTGCCGATCCCAACAGTGAGCCCGGCATCGATGTCCTGGTGCAAGGCCTGATCACTCGCCTCTTCACTGATGGGGCAATCACCACTGATGAATTCAACCACTACTGCAAGCGCTTGATGGACGTCTGTCAGAAGCGCAAGGAGGCAGAATGACCACATCCCCAGTCAAGTCGCTCATCGACGAGCAGTTGGAAGATATCACCGCCCATAACCTGCGCGATGCCTATAGCCTGGCCGAGCGCCGGGGTTTCTTCGGGCCGCCAGTTGAGCAGTACGCAGAGCCGGGTTACCGCGGTCGGGTGCTGCAGGTTCTGCGCTATCGCGCGGCCCAGCTGGAGCAGCGGCAATGAGCGGTGCCGGCGCGCACAAGCGCGGCCAGCAGTTGGCGATCCGTTGCGCAAAACTCCGGCGCGAAGGCCTTTCTCTATCCGAGGTAGCGGAGCTCACAGGGATCAGAAAGGAACAGGCTAACGCCAAGATCATCCTGGGCGAGCGCCTGTTATCACTGGAGGAATCAGCATGATCCCCGTTATCGCAATCGCCTGGTTTACCTACGTCTATCTCAGATAGACCTCTGCAGCATCCCCTCACCGAATTTCACAGCGCCCCTCAAGGATGGCGCGGGAGACACTCATGTCCACGAATATGCGGATCTGGGAGCAGGTCGAAAAAACCGACACCAGATACACCAAGCCAGCCGAGGTTGGCGGCCAGAAGATCACCAGCCTGAGCGGCACGGCGATGATCATGAAGGCCACCGAGGTATTCGGTCCGGCCGGGATCGGTTTTGGTTGGAGTGTTCTGGAGGAGCGCTTCGACAAGGGCGCCGAGATGGTCAGTGGCGAAGGCGACAAGCGCGTCAGCCTTGGTCACGAGCTGAACCATACGGTGAAGATCAAGTTCTGGTTCGACCTTGATGGCAAGCGCGGCGAGCTGGAGCAGTACGGCTGTACGCGCTACCTCTACAAGTCAAAGTACGGCACGACCACTGACGGCGAAGCGCCGAAAAAGTCGCTCACCGATGCGATCAAGAAATCACTGTCGATGCTCGGCTTCAGCGCCGACGTGTTCCTGGGGATGTTCGACGACGAGGACTACGTCAAACAGCTCAAGGACGAAGAAAAAATCGAGCAAGCCGAGGACAAGCAGGCCGAGCTGGATCGCCAGAAACAGGAGCGCCTGGACTACCTCAAGTCAGTAATCGAGACCATGGCCGGAGCTCAGTCAGCGCAAGAGCTGAAGAAGATCCATGATGTTGCCGTACGCAAACTCACCGTGCGCAAAGACAGCAAAGGCGCTGAGCGTATTTCGCTGGAGTGGAAGCGCATCACTGACGCTATCGCCAAGGAGGGTGCTGCATGACCCAGCTTTATGCACTGACCGCCCAAATGACCGAGCTGGCTGCCTTGGCGGATACCGATGACGAAGGGCTGTGCCAGGCCATCCAAGACACCATGGATGGCATCCAGGGCGAGTTCGAAGTAAAGGCCGAGAACGTCGTCATGTTGTGCCGCAACATCCAAGGCGACATCGACGCCATCGACAAAGAAGTCGATCGCCTGAATGAGCTTAAACGCGTTAGAGAGAACACCGTCGGCAAGCTCGACGAGTATCTGCGCCGCAACATGGAGGCCGCCAACATCAAGTCGATCAAGCGCCCCCTATTCACCATCACCCTGGCTCTGGCGCCGGAGAAGGTGATCATCGACAAGCAAGACGACATCCCGTACGACTTCCTCGCCACGAAAACCGTGTTCTCGCCAGACAAGCGCGCGATCGCCGCCAAGCTTAAGGAAGTCCGCGAGCATAACGCCGCGATACGCAAGCGCATGGACGCCGGTGAAGACGCTGAAGCAGAGCTACTCGAGGAGCCATCCTGGGCCCACCTGGAGCGCGGCGAAAGCTCCATTCGCATCAAGTGAGGCAAGCATGATCAGCAACCACCTGAGCTTGGTCGAGCAGCAACGACCGATATCGAATGAGCTGGCGGCCCAGGTCGAGCAGTACCTGGCCGCTGGCGGGAAGATCGAAGAAGCGCAGCCCTTCAACTACAAGCCCAAGCCGATCACCTACAGCAACCAGATGCCGCCTTCGCCGAAGCCGTTTGTTCGGCGCAGGGTTGAGCCAGTGCCGCGTCCATCAGTTCCGCTAGACACTCGCGCCATAGAGCGGCACACGCTGATTGAGCGCGTGCGTGAGCTTGCTTCGGACCATCCAAGGTGCGAAGTCGCGATGATGCTCGGCGTCGACCGACGAACCGTATCCAAGATCGGCAAGGAATTCGGCATCACCTTCAAGGCGCCAGCCCGCGGCGGCGCGCTGAACTTGGCACACAAGCAAGTGGATGAAGCCCGAGACGCAAAGCTCGCTGAACGGATCAAGGCATTCCTGGAGCTTGGCATCAGCCGCCGGCAGTGCTGCGGGAAGCTGGCAATCGGCGCCAAGGCATTTGAGCGGATCGTTGCCGCCCACGGCATCGACTACCCAAAGTTACGACAAGGGACGAAGCAGTGCGCAGCGTAGTCCGCATACAGCAACGCAAACGACAAACATGGCTTGAATTGCCGGCCAGTGGAATTGAAGAGGTAGGCCATGGCCAAGACTGGAAAAGAGCGATCTGCGAAAACCGCCGCGAAGCGGATCGAGTACGACGAGAAGGAACTACGGCACAGGCTACGGCTGGGCACTCGGCAGAAGCTTGAAGAGTTGATGGCCTGGAACGATATCGAAGAGATCAGTGAGGCAATCCAGAACCTGATCCTGAACGCGCATGCCCTGGGCCCGACCCTTTCCTATCAGGCAATCGAATGCCCGCGCCACAAAATCACGGTTAGCGAAAACGTGGCGCGGATGATTCAAGCTGCTGGTCAGCGTCAGGCAACGCGACTCGACACTGCAGAAGCTTAGTCATGTCGCGGTCGACTTCAAACGCCTGACACGCCAATTTTTCGCATCTCAACAAGACTTGCACGTCATTTCGAGGAGGGAGCTAAGACCTGACCCTGGAGACGAGGCGCACCCAGACTATGCGATGCCACTGCTGACACCTCCGCTTCACGAAATCACGGTGTCTCCGCCTGAGGGACGGAGGCTTGATCTTTTCAGGGCCCGTAAAACACTACAAGTAAGTAACTACGACGACTGAACCGTGGTGAGTTTTTCCCAAACAACTGTGCCATTCTCCAGGCTTTGTGATCGGCGCCAGCCTGTCGAGCACGCAGCGCACCGGAACGTCACCACAACTCGTGTCGATTGCTCATCAACCGGGGTCAATTGCTCGAACCCCCTAGTAGAGCCATCGAAATCATAAGCGTCTGAAGAGGCAGTACAGCAGGTGTTCATCATAGGTTCGACTCCTTGTCCCGGCTCCATACCGGTCCATCAACCAATAGACCACAAACCAACTTCATGCCACTGCATCCGGTAACGGAGGGCAGCGCATACATGGAGAAAGCCATGATCGAAGCACCGCGATTACCCTACTGAATGTCGTGCGTCAAAAAGTAAATCGCCATAACCCCAAACGATAGTTCCAAGAACAATCATCCAAAACGAAATATGCCTTGGAACGCTTATCCAGCGTACGTGCTTCATCACGGCATTATTCAATCCGGGGATCAGGCTAGCGAGAACTCGCTCAGCATAAATGGACAGAACGGTAATCAATGCTCCAGATCGCGAAAACCATGCCCCTGGACGCTCAGAGACAGGTTTGAACACTCCTAAATAGGCTGCCAGAGCCATGCCTAGGGCCATCAGAAGCAGAGCCCATCCAAGTGCCACTTTCGAGAAAAGCCCGCTGCTCGTTACTGCGCCGGGAGATCCGGGAGCTGCTCCGAAATTCACTTTTTCCCCTTTTTTATCCGGCCCCATGCCGGTCACCCGTAATACCTCATCCCACCCCAAATTGCCACCATGCCGCCACCAGCACGGAGGGCGGCGCATGCATGGAGATAAGCCATGAACATCGAAACTTCGACCGTCACCAAGCTGCTGATAACTGAGGTGCACGGCCTCGACCCGATCAGCGTGTACCTCGAAGATCTGGCGCCCTGCAAAGGCAAGATCACCGTCAGCTGCTACGACAAGACTTGGCACGCCTACTGGGGCGGCATGTGGGATGGCCTGAACATTGGCCAGTTCTTCTGCGAGCTGCACGAAGCCTACATCATCGGCTACTTCGATCAGGCCATGAGCTCTCGCCGGTTCAGCGCCGAGGCCCTGGCCGACAAGGCGCGGAAGGTGATCGTGCAAATGCGTCGCGACCGGGATCTTGATGCAGAAGATGCCCGGAGCCTGCTCGACGAGGCCGAGGACGTTCGCCACACCAGTTCGCTCGACGAGTGCGGCGGCGCCCACCGCGAGTTCATGCACCGCGTGTTCGGTGACGAGTGGTGGAGCCTGCCAGCCGATGCCATGGAGCCAAATCCAGATTGGGCCTACCTCTGCCGCATCATTGAGACGGTGCAGCAGGCCCTAGCCCAGCAGTACCCGATTGCCGCCTGACCCTCCTGCACTACCCGCCAGCACTCCACCCTACCCCATCGATCACACCAGCCAGGCACCGGCCATCGGCTGCCAGGAGAAACCTCATGAGCATTCCAGCAAGCGCCCTCAAGGAGGACGAGCTGTTCCACTATGCATCCCTTGAAGCCGGTGCAGCCGATGAACTGGCGCGGCGAATAGCCTCCGGTGACATCGATCCGAGCGCCGGCCTGGAGAGTCTTCGCGAAGACATCCGAATGCTTGAGCGCCAGGCTGACGATACCGATGAAGAGCTTGATCGATTGCGAGATGGGATTGAAGAAGCGTGCACCTATATCAAGCGCGCAATGAACCATGACGAAGACGAAGAGCTATCCGTAAGCAAGCTTCTTAATAAGGCCCTCGACTGCCTGGAGTGACGCCATGACCACCTTTGCAGTATTTGGAATGAGTGAGAACTGGGCGAACGAAGAGGCCCGAGAGCACACGCCTACCTTCAAGAACATGAACAGCGAGAGGGTCGAACTGTGCGTCACCGAATGGGAGGCCGAGGTGAAGATCCAGATTGCAAAAATCATGGCTGGCAAGAAGTGCGTTCGCCTTTCTCCATTCTTCGACGCCCCCCAGTACGCTCAGCAGTTCATTGAAATGGCACGCAGCAGGATCAAGTGTCGCGACCTGAAGATAAGGACTAAAGCGGTCCTTGTTGACGCCAAGGGCAAGCCAATCATCAACCCGAAGACCGGCGCCCCGAAGGTTGGCCTAGCCGACTGGAATCCTTAAGCCCCCTGCGCTGCATAGCCCACTCCACTCTCCAAAGCCCCGGGCTCACCCGGAAGGACTCCCCATGCCTACAGAAACCCAACTTGAGCAGCGAGTAGCTGCCCTTCAGTCAGATCTCAACGCCCGGGACCAGGCCCTGGACGACGCAGCAATAGAGAACAACGAGCGCGAGCTGTCGCGTAGGGACTGGTTCGAGGAAACGCAGAGGCTCGAGAAGGAGAACGAGGGGCTGCGCTCCGAAGTTAAACGCCTTGATCTGATGGTTGCTCAGTCGGACTACAACTACGACATGGATCGCGCTCAATTCAAGCGACAGCTGGCCGAGCGGGATGCGCTGCTGCGGCGTATCACCGGAAGCGATCACCAGGACTCCCTGCGAGCCATTGGGGAGGCTGCCGCGCTATCCGCCAGCGCAGAGCCGGAGCGTTCCAAGTGTGGCGCCTGCCACGGAAACGGGTTCACGGGACAGGAACCAGTCGAGTGCGGCACTTGTGATGGGCGTGGTTACAGCGCACTGATCGAGCGCGATAAGCGGGCGGAGTTTGAGCAGGCCCTGCGGAGCATCGCGGGCATCCCCGGCGACAGCATCAACTATCACGCAACGCACATGAGCCGGATCGCCCGCGCCGCCCTGGAGCGCAAGCCATGAGCACTCTCTCGTATCGCATGCGCGAAACTCTCAAGCAACTCCACAAGCGGCCAGATGGCTACTACGGCAGTTGCACCAACGCGACCATGAAAGCGCTGAAAAATCGTGGCCTAGCCGACAATGAATGGACCGAGGTTCCGGGCAGATATTACCGAGACCATAAGTGGATCATCACACCGGCAGGCGTAGCCGTCCTGGAGGGCGAGCCATGAGTGCTCTTCACGTCCATGCCCCAAAGGGTGTCTACGTAGCCCAAATTCGCCGAGCCTTTGAGCGTAAGTGGACCACTGTCGGCGGGGAGTTCAAGCAGAAGCACCGGGCTCAAGCGACAGCAGCCGCAAACATGGTTGGCGACTTCAAGCGCGCCCGTGTCCTGTTCTGCGCTGAGTGGTACGACCCGATCATTGTGATGGAGGCCTCGGTATGAGTAACGAAATGATCAGCTTCCCCCGCGAACTCAGCGACGACCTGGCGGAATTCATCGCCGAGAAGGCCAGGGTCTGCGGTGGGGGCGCCGACGAGATTTGGGAAGCGCTGTGCGAACGGTTCGGGCAGCCCGCCGAGCAGCACCAGGGCGAGCCGGTGCTTTACGTGGAGCAATGGGAGCTTGACAGGATCGCCAAGGGCGGCGCTTCGTGGGCTACGGCGTGGACCACTGACGGAAAAGAAAACCCGTCTCGCCCCGGGGATTGCGTGGCGCTCTACACCCGCCCAGCCGGGCAGACCGCGCCGGCTGCGATGGTGCTGCCTGAGCGCAAGTCATACGAAGAATCGTTCTCGGTGCACGGTCATGGTCAAATCATGGGCTGGAACGCCTGCCTCGACGAAGTAGCGCGCCTCAACCCTCCCCAGCAGTAACCCCACACTTTCAAGCCAGCCGCAAAGCGGCAAGGACAAGTCATGCCTGAAGAAATCAAACTGATCCTGCCAGTAGCAGTCGAGCGCGACCAAGATGGCTGGTGGGATCACCCGGACCTGCCGGACTTCGACGAAGACTACGCCGCGTTCAAGGCGTGGATCGATCTGCAGGGCCTGGAAGTGAAGCAATGGCACATGGAGGCGGATATCGACGACCGCCACCCCTACGACGACGGCGAATGCCACTGCCTCGGTTGGGAGCCGGTAGCACCTGGGCCTGAATGGTTCCTTCTGGGGGTCTTCGATACCGAAGAAGGGCCTTGCGTGAGCTGGGCTCGGAGGGTGCAGCCATGACCGTCTACGTCGACGACATGAACGCAACGTTCGGCCGCATGAAGATGTGCCACATGTTCGCGGACAGCACCGAAGAGCTGCTCTCGATGGCCGACAAGATCGGCGTACAGCGGAAGTGGATCCAGAAGGCGGGCACTATCCGCGAGCACTTCGACATCTGCCTCAGCAAGCGCGCTCGCGCCGTTGAGATGGGCGCTGTTGAGATCAGCTACCCGGGTGACGTTGCCGAGCTGATGCGTAAGCGCAAGGCCGCAACACAGGAGGTGCAGCCAGGATCCACCAGCGCGGACGTTTGCGACTGTGGTGCCGTGGTCGATGGCGTGGCGGTTCCTGCCGAGCGCGACGATCTGGCGAAATTCATCGCCGAGAAGGCCAGGGCTATGTTGCAGGAAAGGCCTGAGCAGGGATCAGGGCTAAAAGTCGCAGCTCCCTCTGCGACTTTGGATCAACCCGACAATGGAGGTTGAGCGTTCTGGCTCAGGAAGATGACCCAAGCGTTATATGACTTCTGGTGCCAGGCAACCGCATCGTCCCAAAGGCCGCCTTTAATCTCGCCGCTAGAAATCAGGTAGCTGAGCCTGGAATTTGAGGCATCTAATTCGAGGAGGTGCCGATGAGCCATATATCGAAAATCATCATTGCTTATCATTGGTCTGATGTCTTGAAGGGCTGGCCCGAGGATACGTGCCGCTGTCCCTGTGCATTCATTGTGACATCAAGTCGAAGCGGATATTCCATAAATCCTCAAGAAGCATGTTTGTACTCTACCCAGCAGTAACCCCTTTACCCTCTATTCGATCGGCGAATCGAGGGCCGCATCTCCTCCACCCATTCAGTAGCTCGCTGCAGCGCCCAAGCCATGGCGACGGTCATTGTCTGGCCATTGCAATCGGGGTGGCTCTCCTCAAGGAGCATCACTCCCTTTGCTCCGTAAATGCCGAAGAAGACCTGTGTGAGCTTCTCTTTGGAGGTTCGGACCTGGACGTTTATCAGGGTTCCGCAGGGTAGGCGCTTGTCGAGATTGCGAAAATGCAACTCAGGATTAACCCAGTCCCAATAAACCTTACCTCGATTACGCATGTCCTGGCCTTAAAGAAAAATGAAAAGGTTGATGAATAGTCAGCACCTAGAAGCTTTTTAGATCCAGAAGAGACAAATCAGATTCCTCACAAAATCGCATAGCCGCCGCAAAGCGGCAAGGACAAGTCATGCCTGAAGAAATCAAGCCGCCAGAGCACATCGAGAACGCCCTGGGGTATTCGCGTAACTACGCCACGGCTAAACCCAACATCGGGAACACCGAGAAAGAGCACATCCTGGGCCTGGCCAACCTCCTTGAGAAAACTGCTTTGGAGGCTGAGGCGCTGCGCAAGGACGCCGAGCGCAACAAGCGCATGTTGTTGGATGCCTGCGTCTCCATCGGCAGCATTGGCGAAGCCCTCGGCCTAGACATGGACGCCGATGCCGACACGATGATCGGCACAGCTCGCGATCTTATCGACGGCCTGAACCGCATCATCAAGGAATGCCCGCTGGGAAGCCCAGGCTTTGCCATCGCTTGCGAGGTGCTTGGGGAGCTTGGCGTGCAGCAGGAGGTGCAGCCATGACCCAGGTGAAGGAACGGCCGATCCTGTTCTCGGCGCCGATGGTGCGCGCCATTCTGGATGGCCGAAAGACGGTCACGCGGCGGCCGGTGAAGGCTGACTGGATTCAGTCGGATCGAGCTCCTATGAACACCGCTCCCGGCCTTTTCCACTTCTGGTGCAGCGGTGAACATGCCTGTCCTTATGGGGAGCCTGGACAGCGGCTGTGGGTGCGCGAAAGCTTTTGGCACGCCGGCGGCTACGTCCAGACCTACCCTGAAGACGATGTCGGTTCGTGGTCTGGAAGCCGGCGAGTTCACTACCGGGCCGACGGTAACCCTCCCAATGAGCCGAACCGTCATTACCCAAACGGCCTTCGGAATGGGAGCTACTCAGCTGCTGAACCGAACAAGATTTGGCGCGCAAGGCCATCGATCCACATGCCGCGTTGGGCCTGCCGCATCCTGCTGGAGATCACCGACGTCCGCGTCGAGCGGTTGCAGAACATCAGCGAAGAGCAGGCACAGGCCGAGGGTGTTCAGCGCGACAGCGATGGCTGGGCTGATTACCTGATGCCATCGACGCAGTGCTGCCTAACGCCACGCGAATCGTTCAAGACCTTGTGGGCATCGATCAGCGGCGCCAAGGCATGGGACGCCAACCCCTGGGTCTGGGTCGTCGAGTTTCGGAGGGTGCAGCCATGATCCTGCCCGCCCTGCTTTTCATGGCCTGGAACATCTACAGGGGGCCACAGCGATGAGCGAACAAAACACCAAAGAATTTTATTCCGCCGCACAAGCGTCCCAGCATGCCGCCGACTGGTGCAGGCGTCACCCGGCATGGCGCCGGATCTGTGACATTCCAGATCACTCCATGTTGTACAAAACCTACGACGAGATTCCTAAACGAGAACGCGCCTACTGGGAAAAGAACGGAGGCGAAGAAGGTTGGCGAGAATTCGGGACCGAAGAATGCAAGGTGCCGACTGGATTCATCTCCGGAAAGGGTGAGTTCTTCGATCATGTCCTCAAAGTCCCGCTCCATCACAACCTGATGATGGTTTTCCGCGTTGGCAGAAGCTGGAAACCATGACCTGTTAGCAACTGATACGAGAGCTGAGTCCGCCCGGCCCGGATAAGTCGGCTTACAGCGCCAGGACAGCGAACCAGGCGGACGCAGAGACAGTGCCAAGGCGCAACGCCGGCGGCAATCAGGCCATTCCGAATCAGCAATTTGGCGCCCGCTCCGGCCGGCGTAGGCCGTTCAACAATCCATTTGAAGTACCCCGACCGGGCGAGCGATGCCGACTCTACCGAGAGCCATCGCGTCTGTCCCGGAAGTAATTCTGAACAATCCTGAGAGCCCGCCGCCAGGCGCGGCGTGGAGAGCCTTATGGAAACCGAGATCCTTTCGGATGAGGAACTGACAGAGCTAACTGGTTACAAGGCAAGAGCTTGGCAGCGTCGATGGCTGGATGAGCGCCATTGGCACTACATCGAAAGCAGAGGAAAGCGCCCACTGGTTGGCCGCCTCTACGCAAGAATTCAGCTGGGAGTACCGACCGACTCGCAAGCCAAGCCACCACCAGAAGCACCAACCTGGAAATTTGATTTGTCACGAGTGAGATGAAATGCGCCCAAGGAAGACCCATAACCGCCATCTACCCCAGCGTATGTACCAAGTAAATCGCAAGCGAAAAAACGGCCAGATATGGGTCAGCTACATCTATCGCGGAACCGACGGAGTAGACATTCAGCTAGGTCGAGATCTGGCTCAGGCCCGCCTTAAGTGGGCCGAGCTGGAGGCCAAGGCAATACCGGCAGATCTAAAGGTAATGAGTGGAGTTTTCGACAGGTACATACGAGACATCATTCCGAAAAAAGCAGAGCGCACCCAGAAGGACAACAAAGCCGAATTACGTCAGCTACGACCGGTTTTTGATGAAATCCCAATTGATGCAATCACACCATCAATGATTGCAGCCTATCGCGATAAGCGGTCCGCTAAAACAAGGGCTAACAGAGAAATCGCCCTGCTGTCTCACGTTTTCAATATTGCGCGTGAATGGGGTGTAACAGAGAAAGAGAACCCTTGCCAGGGCGTTCGCAAGAACAAGGAAACGCCGCGCGACTACTATGCAAACGACGTGGTGTGGAGGGCTGTTTATCAGAAGGGAGAGATTGAACTGCAGGAAGCCATGGACTTGGCCTACCTAACCGGACAGCGTCCTGCCGACGTTCGACTAATGCGCGTGGATGACGTAGAAGGCGCATATCTACTTGTTGGCCAGGGAAAGACTTCAAAAAAGATCAGAATCCTCATGGAGGTCGATGGTCAGAAAAACAGTCTAGGCCTACTCATCGAAAAAATAATTTCCAGACCGAAGAAATTCAATTCTGGT
>NZ_JBJJLO010000143.1:0-14892 GCF_046230915.1 Pseudomonas sp. KCJK8993 | reverse complement strand
ACGAAAAACCATAGCGGCCCACGCCTCCTAGATCGGCTCGGCTGCCAGCCTGCCGTGACAGTGCTAAGGTTCCGCCCGAGCTTTTTGCATTCTCCAAGGGAGCCCTTATGCCGGACGTCTCGTCCATCAACCCTGGTTTCATGGTGGTTCATGGCAACCGCCTGGACGAGTTGCGCAGCCTGGTGGTCAGCTGGATGCGGCGTTACCCACTGGCTCCCCTGGAAAATGAAATCGCCCTGGTCCAGAGCAACGGTATTGCCCAATGGCTGAAACTGGCCCTGGCCGAAGACCCCGAGGACGACGACTCCGGCGGTTGTGGCATCGCTGCTGCCATCGACGTACAACTGCCCGGTAGCTTCATGTGGCAGCTGTATCGCCAGGTCCTGGGACGCGACGAAATCCCGCCCAAGTCCCTGTTGGACAAGGCCCCGCTGACCTGGCGCCTGATGCGCCTGCTACCGGAGCTGATCGACGAGCCCCATTTCGAACCCCTGCAACGCTTCCTGACCCAGGACAGTGACTTGCGCAAACGCTATCAGTTGGCCGAGCGCCTGGCCGACCTGTTCGACCAGTACCAGGTGTACCGCGCCGACTGGCTGGAAGACTGGGCCGCAGGCCGCCACCAACTGCGCAACGTCCGTGGCGAACCCAAGCCCTTGACCCCGGCCAACTGCTGGCAGGCCGAGCTATGGCGAGCGCTGCTCCTGGATGTTGGCACCGAAGGCATGGCCCAGAGCCGTGCAGGTGTGCATCAGCGCTTCATCGAGCGCATCAACCACCTGGACACCGCCCCCTCTGGCTTGCCGTCCCGGGTGATCGTGTTCGGCATCTCCTCATTACCGGCCCAAGTGCTGGAAGCCCTGGCTGGCCTGGCCCGCTTCAGCCAAGTGCTGCTCTGCGTACACAACCCTTGCCGCCATCACTGGGCCGATATCGTTGCCGACAAGGACCTGCTGCGCCACCAGTACAAGCGCCAGGCGCGCAAGGCCGGCATGCCTCAAGCCCTGGACCCGCAGACCCTGCACCAGCACGCTCACCCCTTGCTGGCCGCCTGGGGCAAACAAGGCCGGGACTACATCAACCTGCTGGACAGCTACGACGATCCCAACAGTTATCGCGCGGCCTTTCGCGATGGACGGATCGACCTGTTCAGCGAAAGCCGTCCCGCCAGCATGCTCCAGCAACTGCAGGATGACATCCTCGAACTGCGCCCCCTCGGCGAAACCCGCGAACTCTGGCCCGAGGTCGATCTGCAGCAGGACCAGTCGATCCGTTTCCACATTGCCCATAGCGCCCAGCGCGAGGTGGAGATCCTTCACGACCAGTTGCTGGCCCGTTTCAGCGCCGACCCCGACCTGCGCCCACGGGATGTGATCGTCATGGTCCCGGACATCGACAGCTATGCGCCGCATATTCGAGCAGTGTTCGGCCAGCTGGAACGTGATGACCGGCGCTTCATCCCCTTCACTCTCACCGACCAGGGCCAGCGGGGCCGCGATCCGCTGCTGATCGCCGTGGAACACCTGTTGAAACTGCCGGACAGCCGCTTTCCGGTCAGTGAGATCCTCGACTTGCTGGACGTCCCGGCGCTGCGTGCACGTTTCGGCGTCGACGAGGCCGACTTGCCCACCCTGCATCGCTGGATCGAAGGCGCCGGCATCCGTTGGGGCATGAATGCCGAACAACGGGCCGCGTTGGGCCTGCCTCAGGAGCTGGAGCAGAACAGCTGGCGTTTCGGTCTGCGGCGGATGTTGCTGGGGTATGCCGTCGGTCGTTCCGCGGCCTGCGACGGAATCGAACCCTACGATGAAATCGGTGGCCTGGACGCAGCCCTCATCGGCCCGCTGGTAGCCCTGCTCGATGCCCTGCAACTGGCCTACGAGCAACTCTGCCAACCCGCCGCCCCGCGACAATGGGGCGAACGCCTGCACAAGCTGCTGGAGCAGTTCTTCCTGGCCAGCACCGAACATGACGACTACCTGCTGGGCCAACTGGAAGACCTGCGTGAAACCTGGCTGGAAACCTGCGAAGCCGTGGGCCTGCAAGATGAGCTACCGTTGACCGTGGTCCGCGAAGCCTGGCTGGCGGGCCTTGACCAGGGCCGCCTGTCCCAGCGCTTCCTCGCCGGTGCGGTGAATTTCTGCACCCTGATGCCGATGCGCGCCATTCCCTTCAAGCTGGTGTGCCTGCTGGGAATGAACGATGGCGACTATCCTCGGGCCCAGCCGCCGCTGGACTTCGACCTGATGGGCAGCGACTACCGTCCGGGCGATCGTTCGCGCCGCGAAGACGATCGCTACCTGCTGCTCGAGGCCCTGCTTTCGGCCCGTGACCAGCTCTATATCAGCTGGGTCGGCCGCAGTATCCGCGACAACAGCGAGCGCCCCGCGTCGGTGCTGATCGGCCAATTGCGCGATCACCTGGCCAGTGGTTGGCACCTGGCGGGCAACGGCCAATCGCTGTTGGAAGAACTGACCCAGGAGCATCCGTTGCAACCCTTCAGCGCTCGCTATTTCCACGACAGCGATCCGCTGTTCAGCTATGCCCGGGAGTGGCAGGTGCTGCACCAGGACCGCGAAGAGCAGGCTGCGGCCGAGCGCCTGGACCCCTACGTGCAGGACGAACCCCTGAGCCTGGCCCAATTGCAGGATTTCCTGCGCCATCCGGTTCGGCATTTCTTCAGCCAGCGGCTCAAGGTGTTCTTCGAAGCGATGGAGGCCCCCCTGGCCGATGAAGAACCCTTCGTCCTCGATGCGCTGCAACGCTACAGCCTCAGCGACAGCCTGCTTGCGGCCGCGCTGGCCGATGTCGAACAGCCGGAACAGGCATTGCAGGCCCAGGCCCAGCGTCTCCAGGCCAGCGGCCTGCTGCCCATGGCCGGGTTTGGCGAGTGCCTGCAACGGGAACTGATGGAGCCGCTGCCCGACCTGCTGCAACGCTATCGGCAGCTACTGGCCCTGTGGCCAACACCCCTGGCCAGCGCCTTGCCCATCAGCCTGGAGCTGCAAGGCGTAAGGGTCGAAGGCTGGCTCAGTGCCCTGCACCAGCGGGCCGACGGTGGCTTGCTGGCGGTGACCACCATCGCCAACGCCATCGGTTCCACCAAGACCCGCAAATGGCACCGGCTGATCAAGCCGTGGATCAACCACCTGCTGGCCTGTGCCAGCGACTACCGCCTGACCACCGCGCTGGTGGCCAGCGATGACAGCCTGTTGCTGGCCCCTTTGGAGCCGCAAGTGGCCCGGCAGGTCCTCGGGGATTTGCTGCGCGCCTGGCAGGCGGGCATGCGCCAACCGTTGCCCGTGGCGATCAAGACCGCCTTCGCCTGGCTGGGCCAGGGCGATCCGGACAAGGCCGCGGCCGCCGCGCGCAAGACCTATGATGGCGATGGCCAGAATAGCCAGGGCGAGCGCCGTGAAAGCCCGGCCCTGGCCCGGCAGTTCGCCGACTACAACGCATTGATCGCCGATGAAACCTTCAGCGCCTGGGCCGAAACCCTGTATCGCCCGCTGCTCGATGCACCCTGGCGCTCGGCCCTCGGCGAGGAGGCCGGCGCATGACGGCACAGACTCCCCTGGCGCTGGCCTTTCCCCTGCGTGGCAGCCAGCTGATCGAGGCCAGCGCCGGTACCGGCAAGACCTTCACCATTTCTGCACTCTACCTGCGCCTGGTGCTGGGCCATGGCGGCGCAACCGCGGGCTTTGGCCGCGAACTGCTGCCGCCGCAGATCCTGGTGGTGACCTTCACCGATGCCGCCACCAAGGAATTGCGCGAGCGTATCCGCACCCGCCTGGCCGAGGCCGCCCGCTTCTTCCGCGACGAGATCCCGGCCCCGGACGGCCTGATCGAACAGTTGCGCCAAGAATATTCCGCCGAGCAATGGGCGGCCTGCGCCAACCGCCTGGACATCGCTGCCCAATGGATGGATGAGGCCGCGGTTTCCACCATCCACAGTTGGTGCCAACGCATGTTGCGTGAGCACGCTTTCGACAGCGGCAGCCTGTTCACCCAGACCCTGGAGACCGACCACAGCGACCTGCTGGGCGAGGTCCTGCGCGACTACTGGCGGCTGTTCTGCTACCCACTGCAAGGCGAGGCGCTGAACTGGGTGCGCAGCCATTGGGTGGGGCCGGCCGAACTGCTGCCCCGGGTCCGGGCGTTGTTCGGCAATGAGCGACGCGATCCACAGCAACAGACGCCCGGCGAGCTGATCGATGCCTGCCTGCAAGAGCGCCGCGCGGCCCTGGTGCAGATCAAGGCTCCCTGGCGCCAATGGGCCGTGGAGTTGCGCGAGATCTGCCGGCAAGGGGTGGCGAGCAAGAGTGTCGATGGCCGCAAGATGCAGGCCCGCTATTTCGAGCCCTGGTTCGACAAGATCAGCGCCTGGGCCGAGGACGAGAGCTTGGAGCAACTGGATATCGGCACCGGTTTCAGCCGCCTGACGCCCGAAGGCATGGGCGAAGCCTGGAAGGGCGAGCCACCCAGCCACCCCGGTCTCGATGCCATGGCCGGGCTCAAGGCCAGCCTCGAGGCCTTGCCCAGCCCGGATGCGGCGGTGCTGCAACACGCCGCGCAGTGGATTGGGGCGCGGTTCGAGGAAGAGAAGCGCCGTCGCGCCGAGATGGGCTTCGACGACATGCTGTTGCGCCTCGATGGCGCCTTGCAGAACGACGAAGGCGGCCGCCTGGCCAGCCTGATTCGCGAGCAATTCCCGGTGGCCCTGATCGACGAGTTCCAGGACACCGACCCGGTGCAGTACCGGATCTTCGAGAGCATCTACCGCATCGAGGACAACGACCCGGCGACCGGGCTGTTCCTGATCGGCGATCCCAAGCAGGCGATCTATGCCTTTCGCGGCGCCGATATCTATACCTACCTGCGGGCGCGCCAGGCCACCGATGGCCGCTTGCATACCCTGGGCACCAACTTCCGCTCCAGCCAGGCCATGGTCGCTGCGGTCAACCATGTCTTCCTGCAAGCCGAGCAGCGCCCGCAAGGGCGCGGTGCCTTCCTGTTCCGCGAGAGCAATGGCAACAACCCGGTGCCGTTCCTGCCCGTGGCGGCCCAGGATCGCCAAGAGCGTTTGCAGGTCGATGGACAACCGCTGCCGGCGTTGAATTTCTGGCTGCTGCCCTCGGAACAACCGGTATCCGGTGCTTTGTATCGCCAGCAACAGGCCGCCGCCTGTGCCAGTGCCATCGTCGGCTTGCTCAACGGTGGCCAGCAGGGCCACAGCGGTTTCGTCCGTGACCAGCAAGGGTGCACGGGCCTGCTGCCCGCGGACATCGCCATCCTGGTGCGCGACGGCAAGGAGGCCCAGGCCATCCGCACCGAGCTGGCTGCCCGTGGCGTGCGCAGTGTCTATCTCTCGGACAAGGATTCGGTGTTCGCCGCCCAGGAAGCCCGCGACCTGCTGGTGTGGCTCAAGGCCTGCGCCGAACCGGATGTGGAGCGGCCGTTACGGGCGGCCCTGGCTTCCCTGACCCTCGACCTGCCGCTGCTGGAACTGGAGCGCCTGAACCAGGACGAACTGGCCTGGGAAGCACGGGTCATGCAGTTCCGTGGTTACCGTGGGATCTGGCGCAGCCAGGGCGTGCTGCCGATGCTGCGCCGCCTGCTGCACGACTTCCAGCTCCCCCAGGCGCTGATGGCCCGCAGCGATGGTGAGCGGGTGCTGACCAACCTCCTGCATTTGTGCGAGCTGCTGCAGCAGAACGCGGCCGGGCTGGATGGCGAGCAGGCCTTGATCCGCCACCTGGCCGAGCACCTGGCGCTGTCCGGACAGGCCGGCGAGGAGCAGATCCTGCGCCTGGAAAGTGATGATCAGCTGGTCAAGGTAGTCACCATCCACAAGTCCAAGGGCCTGGAATATCCCCTGGTCTTCCTGCCATTCATCTGTTCCACCAAACCGGTGGACGGCAGTCGCTTGCCGTTGCATTACCACGATGGTGCCGGCAAGCCCCAGGTCAGCCTGCGTCCCACCGAGCAACTGATCGCCCAGGCCGACGAAGAACGCCTGGCCGAGGACCTGCGCCTGCTCTATGTGGCCCTGACCCGGGCCCGGCACGCCTGCTGGCTGGGGGTTGCCGACCTCAAACGGGGTAACCAGGGCAGTTCGATCCTGCATCTTTCGGCCCTGGGTTATCTCTTGGGGGGCGGTGCGGCGCTCACTGAATCCACGGACCTGCGGCGCTGGCTGCTGGATCTGCAACAAGGCTGCCCGGCCATCGGCGTGGGCGAGTTGCCGGCCATCGACGACCAGCGTTTCCATCCGCCTCGCAACCCGGCCCGCCTGCTCGCTCCGCTGGTGCCCGCGCGGCGTGCGGCGGAGCACTGGTGGATCGCGTCCTACAGTGCCCTGCGCATTAGCGACACCCTGGGCAGCGCCAGCCAGGCGCCGGACGATCCCCAGGCCCAGAAGCTGTTCGACGACGAGCGCCTGGACCCCGAGGCCCCTCGGGAAGCGGTCGCCAGCAGTGGCGATATTCACCGTTTCCCCCGCGGACCGAATCCCGGCACCTTCCTCCATGGGCTGTTGGAGTGGGCAGGCGGGGAGGGCTTCGATGCCAGCCCCCAGGCGATCACCGATGCCGTCGCCCGCCGCTGCAACCGCCGTGGCTGGCAAGGCTGGATTCCGACCCTGAGCGGTTGGCTGCAGCATCTGTTGCAGGCGCCGATGCCCGTCGGCGACGGCCAGCCGCCGGTGGTGCTGGGACAACTGCAGCAGTACCGGGTCGAAATGGAGTTCTGGTTCGCCAGCCACAAGGTCGATGTGCTCAAGCTCGATGAACTGGTGCGCCAGCAGACCCACCAGGGCGCGGCCCGGGTCACCGCCGAGCCGGTGCTGCTCAATGGCATGTTCAAGGGTTTCATCGACCTGACGTTCGAGCACCACGGCCGTTACTACGTGGCTGACTACAAATCCAACTGGCTGGGCGCCGATGACGCCGCCTATACCGAGCAGGCCATGGAACAATCGATTCTCGACAACCGCTACGACCTGCAATACGTGCTGTACCTGCTGGCCCTGCATCGACAGTTGAAGGCCCGCCTGGCCGACTACGACTACGACCGGCACATGGGCGGCGCCTTGTACCTGTTCCTGCGCGGTACCCATTCGGCCAGCCAGGGTGTGTATTTCGCCCGGCCGCCACGGCAATTGATAGAGCGCCTGGATCTGATGTTCCAGGGCCGGGCCGAGCCACCCAGGGCCGAACCGGCCTGGGAGCAGGGGGTGCTGCTATGACCCCGGACCTGTTTGGCGCCCTGGACGAGCCGGCACCCCAAGTCCCGGACCTGGCGCCCCTGAGCCGTGGTGCCGACCTGTTGCTGTTGCTCGATCGCTGGGTCGCCCGCGGCTGGCTGCGGGCCCTGGACAGGGCCTTCGTCGGTTTCCTCCAGGAACTGGACCCGGACTGCGACCCACTGGTGCTGATGGCCGCGGCCCTGACCAGCCATCAGTTGGGGCATGGGCATGTCTGCCTGGATCTGTTCGAAACACTCAAGGAGCCGGATTTCGCCCTGTCGCTGCCGCCCGAGGGCGATATACAGGGCGGTGCCCCGGTGTTGCCGTCCCAGGTCCTGGCCAGCCTGGAAGGCGCCCACTGGTGCAAGGTGCTGGCCGGCAGCCGACTGGTGGCCCTGGCGGCGGATCATGGCGAGGCCTCCCGGCAACGACCGTTGGTGCTGTCGGGCAAGCGCCTCTACCTGCGGCGGTACTGGGCCTACGAGCGGCGCATCGACCAGGCCTTGCGCCAGCGCCTGGCCCAGACCGAGGCGGCCCCGGAACACTTGGCCCGGCGCCTCGACGAATTGTTCGGCGCGGCCCGGCCATCCGGTCCCGTCGACTGGCAGAAGCTCGCCTGCGCCCTGGCCACCCGGGGCGCGTTCAGCATCATCACCGGCGGCCCGGGCACCGGCAAGACCACCACCGTGGTGCGCCTGTTGGCCCTGCTCCAGGGCCCGGCGGTGGAAGCGCGCAAGCCGCTGCGCATCCGCCTGGCGGCGCCCACCGGCAAGGCGGCGGCGCGCCTGACCGAGTCCATCAGCCTGCAGGTTCGCTCGCTGTCGGTGGCCGATGAGGTGCGGGAAAAGATCCCCAGCGACGTCACCACCGTGCACCGTCTGCTGGGCAATCGGCCCGGCACCCGGCACTTCCGCCATCACGCCGGCAATCGCCTGCCACTGGATGTGCTGGTGGTGGATGAAGCCTCGATGATCGACCTGGAAATGATGGCCAACCTGCTGGACGCCTTGCCGGCCCATGCCCGCCTGGTGCTGCTGGGGGACAAGGACCAGTTGGCGTCGGTGGAGGCCGGGGCGGTGCTGGGCGATCTGTGTCGCGATGCCGAGGCCGGTTGGTACGACCCTCGCACCCGGGCCTGGCTGGAAGCGGTCAGCGGTGAAGACCTCTCCGCCAGTGGCTTGCAGGAAGACACCGGGCACCAGCATCCGTTGGCCCAACAAGTGGTGATGCTGCGTCACTCCCGGCGCTTCGGCGAAGGCAGCGGCATCGGCCAGCTGGCGCGCTGGGTCAACCAGCAGCAAGCCGACGAAGCTCGGCGCCTGCTGGCGGCGCGCAGTCATGCCGACCTGTACTGCCTGGGGCTCAAGGGTGAACAGGATCGGGCCCTGGAGCGGCTGTTGCTGGAAGGTCACGGCGAAGGGCCGCAAGGTTATCGCCACTACCTGAATGTCCTGCGCAGCCAGCGTCCCGCCGCCGGCACCGCTGTCGACGACCGGCTCTGGAGCGACTGGGCGCGCCACGTCTTGCAGGCCTTCGACCGCTTCCAGCTGCTGTGCGCGGTGCGCAAGGGGCCTTGGGGCGTGGAGAACCTCAACCTGCGCGTGACCCAGGCCTTGTTCAAGGCACGGCTGATCGACAGCGACCAGCAGTGGTACGAGGGCCGGCCAGTGCTGATGACCCGCAACGACTACGGCCTGGGCCTGATGAACGGCGATATCGGCATCGCCCTGCGCCTGCCGGAGCAGGGGGGGCGCCAGGTCCTGCGCGTGGCCTTCCCGCGCAACGACGGCCAGGGCGGAGTGCGCCTGGTACTACCCAGCCGTCTGAATGATATCGAGACGGTGTATGCCATGACGGTGCACAAGTCCCAGGGCTCGGAGTTCGCCCACACTGCGTTGATCCTGCCCGATGCGTTGAACCCGGTACTGACCAAGGAACTGATCTACACCGGCATCACCCGCGCCAAGGACTGGTTCAGCCTGATCGAGCCTCGTCCCGGGGTGTTCGAGGAGGCGGTGCGGCGCAAGGTCAAGCGCTTGAGCGGGCTGATGCTGGAGCTGGACTGAAGCCCCGGTTCCAGGCATCGTTGCAGCGCTTCGATATCGCGGCACTTTCCTGGGCTGTGCTATCGTTGCGGCATCATTTCCGTGAAAATCAACGAGATTCCCTGCATGGACGTGGCTGTCTTGAGGACAGAGCGCATTTTAGGGTGGCGGCAGTGCGTGCTGTCGACCTTCCTCTGCCTGTTCAGCCTGTTGGCCATCGCTCAGCCGGAGCCTTCGGCATCGGTCAGCCTGGCCGAGCAGCGTGCCAAGGCAGTGACGCAGGTGGTGCTGGGCATCCTCAGCTACGCTCGTTGGCCGGTGGAGCCCGCCCAATTGCGGCTGTGCGTGGTGGGTCCCACCGAATACACCGACGATCTCATCAAGGGCACCACCCAGGCGACCGGGCGTGCGGTGGTGGTGCGCCGCCTGCTGGCCAGCAACCCGACGCTGGCCAGTGACTGCGACTCGGTCTATGTCGGCAAGCTGACCGTCGAGGAACGCACCCGGCTCTTCAGTTCGTTGACCGGCCAGCCGGTCCTGAGCATCAGCGAGGGCGGCGACCAATGCACCGTGGGCAGCCTGTTCTGCCTGCGGGTCAGCGACAGCCAGGTGTCGTTCGAGGTCAACTTGGACTCCGTAGCCCGCAGTGGGGTGCGAATCCATCCCAGCGTGCTGCAATTGTCCCGTCGACGCCCGGCCACGCCATGAAACTGTTCAAGCCCAACCCCCGCCCCACATTGCGGTCGGTCATAGGTCGCGGCCACCTGGCGGTCGCCTTGCTGGCGATCGGCCTGGCCAGCCTGTCCCTGACCTGCCTGGGCGTGCTGGCGCTGCGGGTGTACGCCGACCACAACCTGCACCTGATCGCCCGCTCCATCAGTTACACGGTGGAGGCCGCGGTAGTGTTCAACGACAGCGGCGCGGCCGCCGATTCCCTGGCCCTGATCGCTTCCACCGAAGAGGTGGCCGACGCCAAGGTGTACGACAGCCAGGGCCAGTTGCTGGCCAGCTGGCAGCGCCCCGACAGCGGCCTGCTGGCCAACCTGGAAATGCACATCGCCAGTGCCTTCCTGGAAAAACCCATCAGCCTGCCGATCTTCCGCCAGGGCCAGGAGATCGGCACGGTCAACGTCACCGGCCATGGCGGCAACCTGTTGCGCTTTCTCTTCAGCGGCCTGGTGGGCATCGTGCTGTGCATCGCCTTGAGCGCCTGGGCGGCGCTGTACCTGGCGCGCCGGCAGTTGCGCGGCATCACCGGCCCCCTGCGCAGCCTGGCGGACGTGGCCCACGCGGCCCGGCGCGAGCGAGCCTTCGACCAGCGGGTGCCGCCGGCGCAAATCGCCGAGCTGGACAACCTGGGCAATGACTTCAATGCCCTCCTCGATGAGCTGGAGGTCTGGCAGACCCACCTGCAGAGCGAAAATGAAACCCTGGCCCACCAGGCCAGCCATGACAGCCTCACCGGCCTGCCCAACCGGGCGTTCTTCGAGGGCCGGCTGATCCGCGCCCTGCGCAGTGCCAACAAGCACAACGAGCGCATGGCGGTGCTGTTCCTGGACAGCGACCGGTTCAAGGAGATCAACGACAACTTCGGCCATGCCGCCGGCGATGCGGTACTGGTGGCGGTGGCGACGCGGATCCGCGCACAACTGCGCGAGGACGACCTGGTGGCGCGCCTGGGTGGCGACGAATTCGCGGTGTTGCTGACGCCGCTGCACCGGGTCGAGGATGCCCAGCGCATCGCCGACAAGATCATCAGCAGCATGGAGGTACCGATCCAGTTGCCGGGCAGCCTGTCGATCCTGACGTCCCTGAGCATCGGCATCGCCGTGTACCCGGAGCATGGCGCCACTCCGGGCAGTCTGTTGAACGCCGCCGACGCGGCCATGTACCAGGCCAAGCGTGGCGCGCGAGGCGGGCAACACACAGTGGGGGCGGAGTCCCCCGTCCAGGTTCAACACAGGAGCTAATTCCCTTGTTTTCATCGATGCAACGTCCGGTTCGACTTTTCAGCACCCTGGTGTTCATGGCCCTGCTGGCCCTGAGTGGTTGCCAGAGCGTGCCGCCCAAGGGGCTGACCCCGAAGCAGATCGCGGTACTGAAACAGGAGGGCTTCGAACTGACGGATGAAGGCTGGGCCTTCGGCCTGTCGGGCAAGGTCCTGTTCGGCAGCGACGTGGAAAGCCTCAACCCGGCCAGCACCGCGATCGTCCAGCGCATCGGCACGGCCCTGCTCAGCGTCGACATCCAGAAGGTGCGGGTCGACGGCCATACCGATGCCTCGGGCAAGGAAGCCTATAACGTGCAACTCTCCCTGCGCCGCGCCAAGAGCGTGGTCAAGGTGCTGACCCAGGTCGGCATGCGTGAAGAGAACATCCAGTTGCGCGGCTTGGGCAGCAGCGAGCCGGTGGCTTCCAACAGCACCCCGGCCGGGCGCACCGAGAATCGCCGGGTATCGATCGTGGTCATCGCCGACTGATCGGCGATCCACGCTACAGCGGCTGTAGTCCTACGGCCGTTTCTCCAGGCTGCGCGTGTGCCAGAGGGCCATCTAGGAGGCGCTGAACGACATGTTCCGGCTGTCCCCCATCAACAGGGGCTGGTTCTGCTCGGTCACTTCCCTGATGTAGTCCCACAGCAGGGTGATGCGCTTGAGCTTGCGCAGGTCTTCGCGGCAGTACATCCAGAACTGCCGGGTCAGGTTGATTTCCTTGGGCAGCACCGGCAGCAGGCGTGGGTCCTGGGCGGCGAGGAAGCACGGCAGGATCGCCAGCGAGCGGCCCTGCTGCGCCGCCACGTACTGGGCGATGACGCTGGTGCTGCGCAGGTGGGCGCTGGCCCCGGGCACCACGTTGGCCAGGTACAACAGCTCGGAGCTGAAGGCCAGGTCGTCCACGTAGCTGATGAACTGATGCTCGCCCAGGTCGCTGGGGCGGCGGATCGGCGGGTGGCGATCGAGGTATTCCTGGGTGGCGTACAGCTGCAGGCGGTAGTCGCATAGCTTGCAGCACACATAGGGCCCGTGCTCCGGGCGCTCCAGGGCGATGACGATGTCGGCCTCGCGCTTGGACAGGCTGATGAAGTGCGGCAGCGGCAGGATATCCACCGAGATCGCCGGATAGGCGCCGAGGAAGTGGCTCAACTGCGGGGTGATGAAGAAGGTGCCGAAGCCTTCGGTGCAGCCCATGCGTACATGCCCGGACAGGGCCACGCCGGAACCCGAGACCTGCTCGCAGGCCATGTGCAGGGTGCTTTCGATCGACTCGGCATACCCCAGTAGGCGTTGGCCCTCGGCGGTCAGGACGAAGCCGTTGGTACGGGACTTCTCGAACAGCAGGGTACCCAGGGCGGTTTCCAGCGAACCGATGCGCCGCGACACCGTGGTGTAGTCCACCGCCAGGCGCTTGGCCGCGCTGCTGGCCTTGCGGGTACGGGCCACTTCCAGGAAGAACTTCAGGTCGTCCCAGTTCAGGCCGCTCAGGGAGGTGATGTTTTTTTGCATGATGGACCGGATTTTATGTGCGTTCTTATTAGAAGTTTGCACATCTATACTCCAAAAACAGTCCGACACCAACTCGCGACGCCTCTCTTTTCAAGGCCTGCAATGCCTTGGCTCCCTGCATAAGAACCCAAGAAGTCAGGAGACCCCATGAACGCATCCCTCCAGTCCGGCGGCACCACCCTGCAGCAGGTCAAGCTGCTGATCGACGGTCAATGGGTCCAGTCCCAGAGCCAGGAATGGCATGACATCGTCAACCCGGCGACCCAGGAAGTGCTGGCCAAGGTGCCGTTTGCCACCGCCGCCGAAGTCGACGCCGCGATTGCCGCGGCCCAACGCGCCTTCCAGACCTGGAAGCTGACCCCGATCGGCGCGCGGATGCGCATCATGCTCAAGCTCCAGGCCCTGATCCGCGAGCACTCCAAGCGCATTGCCCAGGTCCTGAGCGCCGAGCAGGGCAAGACCATCGCCGATGCCGAAGGTGACATTTTCCGCGGCCTGGAAGTGGTCGAGCATGCCTGCTCCATCGGCACCTTGCAGATGGGCGAGTTCGCCGAGAACGTCGCCGGCGGCGTGGATACCTACACCCTGCGCCAGCCTATCGGCGTGTGCGCCGGCATCACCCCGTTCAACTTCCCGGCGATGATCCCGCTGTGGATGTTCCCGATGGCCATCGCCTGCGGCAACACCTTCGTCCTCAAGCCTTCCGAGCAAGACCCACTGTCCACCATGTTGCTGGTGGAGCTGGCGGTGGAGGCGGGAGTCCCGGCCGGCGTGCTCAACGTGGTCCATGGCGGCAAGGAAGTGGTGGATGCCCTGTGCACCCACGCCGACATCAAGGCCGTGTCCTTCGTCGGCTCCACTGCCGTCGGCACCCATGTCTATGACCTGGCGGGCAAGCATGGCAAGCGCGTGCAATCGATGATGGGCGCCAAGAACCACGCCGTGGTGCTGCCTGACGCCAACCGTACCCAGACCGTCAACGCCCTGGCCGGTGCGGCCTTCGGTGCAGCCGGCCAACGGTGCATGGCCACCTCGGTGGCGGTGCTGGTGGGCAAGGCTCGCGAATGGCTGCCGGACATCAAGGAAGCCGCGAGCAAGCTCAAGGTCAACGCCGGTTGCGAGCCGGGCACCGATGTCGGCCCGGTGATCTCCAAGCGGGCCAAGGAGCGCGTGCTGGGCCTGATCGAAAGCGGTATCAAGGAAGGCGCCAAGCTCGAGCTGGACGGCCGTGACGTCAAGGTCCCAGGCTATGAGCAAGGCAACTTCGTCGGCCCGACCCTGTTCTCCGGGGTGACCACCGACATGCAGATCTACACCCAGGAAATCTTCGGCCCGGTGCTGGTGGTGCTGGAAGTCGACACCCTCGACCAGGCCATCGCCCTGGTCAACGCCAACCCCTTCGGCAACGGCACCGGCCTGTTCACCCAGAGCGGTGCGGCGGCACGCAAGTTCCAGAGCGAAATCGACGTTGGCCAGGTGGGGATCAACATCCCGATCCCGGTGCCGGTACCGTTCTTCAGCTTCACCGGTTCGCGCGGTTCCAAGCTCGGCGACCTGGGTCCGTACGGCAAGCAAGTGGTGCAGTTCTACACTCAGACCAAGACCGTCACCAGCCGCTGGTTCGACGATGACAGCGTCAACGACGGTGTGAACACCACCATCAGCCTGCGTTGAGGAGCCTGACATGAACATCGCATTCATCGGCCTGGGCAACATGGGCGCGCCCATGGCCCGCAACCTGATCAAGGCCGGCCACCAGCTGAACCTGTTCGATCTCAACCAGAGCGTGCTGGCCGAGCTGGCGCAACTGGGCGGGCGCATCAGCACCTCGCCCAAGGCCGCCGCCGAAGGCGCCGAACTGGTGATCACCATGCTGCCGGCCGCCGCCCATGTGCGTAGCGTCTGGCTGGGCGAGGATGGCGTGCTGGCGGGCATCGCCCGTGGCGTGCCGGCGGTGGACTGCAGCACCATCGACCCGCAGACCCCCCGCGAAGAGGCCCATGCCGGGGCCAAGCAAGGCGTGGCCCTCGCCGACGCCCCGGTGGCCCGCGGGACTGGCGGCGCCCAAGCCCGCACCCCGACCTTCATGGGCGGGGCCA
>NZ_JBJJLO010000142.1:0-14999 GCF_046230915.1 Pseudomonas sp. KCJK8993 | reverse complement strand
CTGCTTGGCCAGGGACTGGGCCAGCAGGCCCTGGGCTTCCTGGTTCCTGGGCACGCGCTGCAGCAGGTGCCGGGTCAGGCGCTCGACTTCCTTCCAGTTGCCCTTCTGTGCTTCGCGGTAGCCACGGTCGAGGTAGGGATAGCTGCGAAAACGCTCGAACTCGGTCAGTTCCTGGGCCAGGACCGTGCCGGACAGGCCCAGCAGCAGGCTGCCCAGCAGCCAAGGGGTGCGCTTGTTCATGGGGCCACCTGCGCCACGATGCTGTAGGCCGCCTGTTGTTCCTCGGCCTGGTCGGCCAGGGCCTGTTGCAGCACCTGGGCGGTGATCATGCCGCGTTCGACCAGGTGCTCGCCCAGGGAGCCGCGGTCGGCGTCGTAGTCGATCATGGCCTGGTTGAACAGGCTCGCCGGGACCAGGCCGTGTGCTTGCAGCAGGCGGCCGATCTGCACCTGGTGATGGCTGACCCGTTCGAGCAGCGCCTCGTCATCCTGGTGCCGTTCCAGGGTGGCGAGCATGCGCCGGGTTTCCTCGCCCTGGTGCTTGCCCGGGTACCAGTGGCGGATACCCAGGGTCACTCGGCCCTGAGGCGCCAGGCGGCATTTGACCGGGCGCTTGAGCTGGCGGCTGATGGCCCCCAGCGAGACTTGGCTGACCGGGTCCTCGGAGGCCAGGACCAGCGTGCCATCCTCGTCCATGACCGGCAGCACGCCGTACTGCACGGCGATGCGCCGGGGCACGCTGGCGATCAGTTGGGGATCGAGCTTGAACGGATTGAGCGGTGCCCACTCCAGCTCGAACTGCGCGGCCAGCTCCTGTACCAGCTGGAGGCTGTCGATGTAGCCGCGCACCAGCAGTTCGCGCCCCAGGCGCCGGTGCAGCGGGCTGGTGAGCACGGCTTCGAGCTGTGCTTCGCTGAGCAGGCCCTTGTCCACCAGGCGATGGCCCAGGGGCGTGCGCTGGGCCTTGGTCAGGGCCGGGAATTCATGGGTGGTCTTGTCCCAGGCGACCCGTCGCGAGTCGCCCATCTGCAAGACCTGGCGCAGTGCCCGCAGGTTGGCGAAGAAATTGACGAAGTTGCTCCACATCATGCGTGGAGCCGAGAGCAGGCCCTGGCCCAGGCCATAGAAACGGGTGACGAACCAGGCGCGCTGGAACAGGCGGTTGGCCAGCATCAGGCCGTTGAGCCAGAGCAGCGCCGCCAGCAGCGGGCTGTCGCTGAGGATCGACTGGAAGTGCCAGGCGTCCGGGGACAGCACGGTGATCAGCCACATGCCCAGCAGGACCAGGAGCAGCAGGTTCACCAGGAAACTCAGCAGGTAGGCGATCAGCCCGCGGCGATCGCGCCAGAGGAAGTAGTTGAGCAGGTTCTTGCGGCTCCAGCCCAGGTTGGTGGTGCCCTGGAACACGATGCCGACGATCCAGCGCGACTTCTGCCGGACGGCGTGCTGCCAGTCCCGGGGGAAATGCTCGCGCACGCAGATCACCTGGGCGAACTGGCGGTTCATCCCCGGGGCCCACTCATAATCCAGGGCCAGCTTCGGATCGTTCACCGAGTAGCGGGCGAAAATGCACTTCATGCCCTTTTGCTTCAGGCGAAAGCCGATGTCGTAGTCCTCGGTCAGGCTCTGCACGTCGAAGGCGATGCCGTCGCCGTCTTCCAGCAGGGCGCTGATGGCCCGGCGGCTGAAGCAGGTGCCGACCCCGGCGCTGGGCACCTGGCCGGTCAGGGCCTCGCGCACGATCACGTCCTTGCCGTGGTTCTCGGCGAACTCGTCGACGTAGTGGCCGGCGGTGAAGCCCTGCCATTGCGGTGCGTAGGGATAGACCGGGATCTGGATCAGGTCCTTGTTGGGCAGCAGGTAGTTGAACAGGCGCAGTTCCATGGGCGAGATCACGTCTTCGGCGTCATGCAGGATGAATCCGGCGAATTCGATCTTCGCTTCGCTCTCGAAGCGCAGGATGGCGTCGATGATGTTGTTCAGGCAGTCGGCCTTGCTGGTGGGGCCGGGGCGCGCGCAGACCACCTTGTGCACATTGGGGTAGTGCTGGCACACCGCGTCGACGTCGGCCTGGGTCTCGGCGTCGTTGGGGTAGGTGCCGACGAAGATCTGGTAGTTCTGGTAGTCGATGGTGGAGGCGGCCAGGCGCGCCATCTCGCCCACCACGCCGACCTCGTTCCAGGCCGGGACCATGATCGCCAGGGGTTTTTCCGCGGCCTCGAACAGCCGTTGCTCGTCTGCCCGCTGGAACTTCTCGTAGATGCGCCAGCGCCGGATCAGCTTGCGGGTCCAGTACACCAGGTCGATGAACAGGTCATCCAGGCCCAGCAGGAACATCAGCAGGGCCAGGGTGATGGCCAGGTACTTCAGGCCATAGAGGATGTAGATGAAAAAATCGATCAGCTCCAGGTTCATGCGGGGCCACCCGCGGCTTGAGCCTCCAGCCAGGCGCTCAAGCGGCGGGCGATGTGTTCGCTGGCGTGGCCATCGCCATAGGGGCTGTGGACCCGGCTCATGCGTGCATACACCTGTTGATCGTCCAGCAGTTCGCTGGCGTGGCGCACGATGCGCTCACGGTCGGTGCCCACCAAAAGCACGGTGCCGCCTTCGAGCACGGCGGGGCGTTCGGTGACCTCGCGCAGCACCAGTAGCGGCTTGCCGATGGCCGGGGCTTCCTCCTGGATACCCCCGGAGTCGCTGAGAATGAAGTACGAGCGTCCCATCAGCCAGACAAAATGCTGATAGTCCTGGGGCGGGATCAGGTAGATGTTGGGCTTGTCCGACAGCAGGCCGTATACCGCGCTCTGTACCTGGGGATTGAGGTGGACCGGGTACACGAACTGGACGTCTGGGTAGCGCTGTCCCAGTTCGGCCAAAGCTTCGCAGATCTGCTGGAAACCATCGCCGAAGTTTTCCCGGCGGTGGCCGGTGACCAACACCATGCGCCGGCTGTCGTCGAGGATCGCCAGCGGTGAATGGGCGCTTGGCCGCCAGCGCAGTTCTTCCTGGTGGCCGCGCATCCACAGCAGGGCGTCGATCACGGTGTTGCCGGTGATCTCGATATTGGCTTCCGGCACGCCTTCACGCAGCAGGTTGGCCTCGCATTTGGCAGTAGGGGCGAAGTGCAGGTCGGCGATCACCCCGGTCAGGCGGCGGTTGGCCTCTTCGGGCCAGGGCGCCTTGAGGTTGCCGGTACGCAGGCCGGCCTCGACGTGGCCGATGGGGAGCTGGCGGTTGAACGCGGCCAGGGCGGCGATGAAGCTGGTGGTGGTGTCGCCATGCACCAGTACCATGTCCGGGCACAGGCGCTCGTAGGTGGCATCCAGGCTGATCAGCAATTGCTGGGAAAGGCCATTCAGAGACTGGCCCTGGGTCATGACCTGCAGGTCTTCGTCGACCTCCAGCTCGAACGAATCGAGCACCTGCTTGAGCATCTCCCGGTGCTGTCCGGTGGAGCAGATGTGCAGTTCGATTCCTGGCCATTGACGCAGGGCTCGCGCCAGGGGCGCCATCTTGATTGCCTCTGGGCGTGTTCCGAAAACCATCATGACTTTGAATGGCATTGACCCCTCCTGGGTAGTGATGCAACCGGGCCTGGTCCTGAATGAAAGCAGTGGGCTCCACTCTTGTCCAACCAGGAGGCGGAACCCTGGCGGCCGCTCAAGGGCGAGGTTGCAAAGAAAAGAGGGCGTCTGGCAGTGGGACGAAATCGAAGTTCCGAGAGCCTGGGATAAATCGTTCGGAAAATGCAAAAGGATGTGTCGGCCAGTCCCCGGTTCCAGGGCTGAAAGTCAATCTTTGGTGATATTTCGTCATAAAAATGACGCTGATCGCCATTTATCGGGATGTCTGAAAAATGGCGGTGAGGATCGTGTCAATATGACGGCGCGCGCTGCTAGAATGCGCGCTATTGGTCGTTCGTCGAACGACTGCAAGTCATGAGTCTGTTGCGTGGGGTGGTTGCGTGGGGCGTGCGTTGGCGGTGTATGTGATGGGAATGGCGTTGGTCTTGACGTGCTTCGCTTGGGCGGCGTCTTCCCTGTTCCATTGAGACGCCCTTGTGGCGTGTCCAATTCTGGTGCTCGCCGACCGGTGGGCGCTTCAGTCATCCAGGACCGATGCCCGGGTCCGTGACGGCAATCAGCAAATGCTCCTGGCCATGATCGCCAGGGCCTGCTCCAGCATCTGTGGTACCGATACCGAACCGTCGATATGCCCCTGGGGCCGCTCGAGCCGTGCCAGCCAGGCCTGGTGTCGTGGGCGGTTGCGCCCTTCCCGGGTGCCGTTGTCGTAGGCTGCCGCCCATTCGAGGAAGGCCAGGTGTCGGGCATGCATGTCGCCGCCGGGCAAGATACGCGGGCCGAAGCGCTGGCGTTCCCGGGCACGGATGCCTTGGCGGCCCCAGCCCACCGAGTATTTCGAGGATCGCTTGTCCAGCGTCTACCTGGCCTGCACCTCCACGGCCTACGAGTGCAGCCGCCGCGGGCGGTTGTGGTTGCAAAAGCCCGGCCTCGAGGACTTTGTCTCCTTCGCGCCTGACAGCGGGCACTACGAAGCGGTGCTGGCGGTGGATAACCCGCTGGCCGACTAGCCTTGCCGGTGGTGTTGCGCAGCGTGCAGGGCGATGTAGTCCCGCAGGTTCTGATCGTCGATACCCAAGGTGCGCAGGATCTGTTCCATGAAGCTCACCGGGGCGCTGCCCGGCGCGGTGATCACGCGCTGGTCGGCCACGGCGTGGGCTACGTCCTGGTAATGCGCGGCGCCGCCGTAGTTCACCGCCAGCAGGTTGGCCGCCGAATTCGAGGTGTGCCGCAGGTGATCGAGAACCCCGGCCTGGGCCAGGGCCCGGGTGCCGTCGCAGATTCCGGCGAGCACGATGCCACGTGCCTGGGCGTCACGCAGCAGGGCGCCGATCTCCAGGGGCTGGCCGCTCTGCCAGAAGGTTCCGCCGCAGATCATCAAGAGGTCGAGTTGCTCCAGGTCGATGTCCTCCAGTGCCAGGTCGGGCGTCACTCGCAGGCCCCCCATGGACGTGACGAGCGTGCCGCCGGGGCTGGCGTAGCGGCAGTCGAAGCCGTAGTAGGCCCGGGCAGTGGCGTTGACCAGGGTGGTTTCCCAGTCGGCGAAGTTTTCGGTGAGCAGGGTGATGGCGCGGGGCATGGGCAATCCTTGCGATAGTCAATGGAGACAGGGAGGCATCGGTGTAGCTTGCTACATGTTACATCGTGGCCGCGGTGCCCCTGCCGGTTCTGCCGTCTCGTTTTCATGACGCTTGAAGAGGCGATCTCCAAGGGAGTCTCCAGGGCGGCCGATGTATGCGCGGCCTGGTAGAAAGAGGCCAACGACGAGGTCGGCAAAGCTTGTTCGATGGAGGAGCACCAAGGTGCCCCGGGACGTGATCGGCGACTGCGCCGATTGGCCTCAAGAGAACCATCGGCGCCGGGCCTGAACGCCTTCCAGGCCAAACGGTGGCAGGGTCGGCCTGTAGGGCGAGCTACAAAAAAGTGGCTGGCGGGTCTTTACACGGAGCTGCGGGCTCATCACCATACGCGCCGTCTAAGTTTCGCTGCTGACCAGACAATTCCAGCCACCAGAAGGGTGGTTGTTTTGTTGCGTCCAAGAAAAGCAGTCGAATATGACCCACGTACCGTTCAAGAGAATTCAGCACAAGCTCGCCCGTTCCGGGGTGGCCATCGAACGCCTGAATTCCAATTCCCTTTCCATCTCCTCGATCAATGACGCCGGGCTCAAGGCGGATCTGCTGCTGCCCGAAGGGTTTGCCATCGAAGAGAAGGCCATCACCCAGCTCATGGATTTCGCCCGCGTCGCCCACCCCCATGGCGGTGAGGTGAAGTGCGCTTGCGCCACGCCTGACTTCCACACCGGCAGCTCGATTCCGGTGGGCAGCGTGATCGTCACCAGCCACGACCTGGTGGTGCCCCAGGCCATCGGCACCGATATCAATTGCGGCATGCGCCTGCACAAGCTGGGCCTGGACTATGAGCAGTTCATGGCGCAGAAGGCCAAGTGGACCGCCCTGGTGCGGGGTGACCTGTTGGAAGGCACGCGCAACATTCCCACCAGCCCGCAATCCATGAGCGCGTTGTTCGAGGCGGGCCTGGGCGACTTCTGGGCCCAGGTTCGGCAGCAGGCTCCGGTGGGCTTGTTCGCCGGGGCGGATTTCGCCCAGTTGCAGCGTGAGCTGGCCGGCCTGCATGAGTCGTCCTTTGCCCGTGGTCGCGCCGCCTATGGCCCGGAGGCCTTGCAGGACCGGTCGCGGCAGGTCTTGCGGGATCCGGGCCTGGGCTCCCTGGGCGGCGGCAATCACTTTGTCGAGATCCAGGTGGTCACCGAGCTGGTGGATCGCCAGGCCTGCTTTACCCACGGCCTGGCGGTGGGGCAGGTGGTGATGATGATCCACACCGGCTCGCGGGATGTCGGGTTCTATGTCGGCCGGCGCTGGATGGACAAGGCCAAGGCCTTGTGGCCGGCGGGGTTGAAGCATCCGCAATCGAAGATCTTCGCCCTGTTCGGCGAGATGGCCGACGAGTACCTGCTGGCGATGCACAGTGCTGCGCATTACGCCGATGCCAACCGCGCGCTGATTGCCGAGATGGTGCGCCAGCGCACGCGGCAGGTGTTCGGCGCGGGGATCGAGGCACCGCTGATTGTCGATGTGCCGCACAACATCGTGTTGCGCGAGGAGGTGGGCAACGTGCACCGCAAGGGCGCGACCCCAGCCTATGCCGGGCAGCCGCTGCTGATTCCCGGGAGCATGGGCCACGATTCCTACCTGCTGACCGGCCTGGGCAACGAGCGCTGGATGCGTTCGGCCAGCCACGGCGCCGGGCGTTCGATGTCGCGTGGCGACGTGATCGTGCGGGCCAAGCGGGACAAGGCGTTCCTGGGGTTGCAGGGGGTGGAGTGCATCACCACCAAGGAGGAGCGGATGATCGAGGAGGCGCCGGGGGCGTACAAGGAGATCGGGCAGGTGATTCGTTCCCAGGTGGAGGAGCGGACGGTGTCGGTGATTGCGCGGTTTTCGCCGGTCCTTACGTTCAAGGCGTAAGCACGGTGGGCTCTTGGGGCACGATGGCTTGCGGATTTGCCGTTCAGGTAGGCGGCCGCTACATTGTCGCCCCTCTGGCCTGTTCGTTCTGAGCGCTGCCGTTGCAGTCATCGGCGGCCGCCAACGCCCGAGACGCGTTAGCCGCCAGGGCGATTGCCTGTTTGCGTTGAAAGTCGGGTATCCAGCATGAGTCAAGATCAGAACCTGAAGCACGAGGCGGGAGCGCCTTTGACCGGTGCCAGCGAGTTCGTCGTCGACAAGCCGCCCCTTGCCGAACTGCTGGCGGTGCTTGCCCAGTGTGGCGAGGTGGTTTCCAGCTTCTTCAAGCCAGATCCATGTATCAAGGTACTGGGTGAGGGGCGGCGACTGGCCGAGTTTCTGGAGCGTTTCAGCGACTTCGCCGGGTCGACGGCGATCGGGCAGGTCGAGCCTGAGTTCGGACCTTTTTCCCTGCTGAATCGATACGAGTTCGAGGGCTCGCTGCTGGCGGTGGTGCTGCGGGGCGGGTGTCATCACTCGACCTGCGGGTTGAGCCTGGCCAATGCTCGGAGGTTGGTGGGAGAGGCGCTGGAGGCCGTGTTTCCGGCGCCGTTTTCCGAGCTTGTGGTGTATCGGTTTGACAGCCTCGATTGGTGTGAATTGACCCGGGGGTCGACGATTTCTTCTGCTTATGTGGTGTGTCAGGGGGCTCGGAATCTCTGGTGGGTGTTGTGCGTTTCCGACTTTGATTGATGCCTTCGCCAAAAAAGTAAGCAAATACGCTTGCCCCTCCACTCGGTGCCTCGCCTAGGCTCGACATACTCTCTCTCTGGCATTGATCCATGGGCCGCGGCAATGAGCCATCCATGGCCCAAGGCGGCTAACCCGGCGTCCTGCCGGGTCACCCACGGCTCAATGCCTGCGTTCGGCCATCGTGGTCAACGGGGCCTTCAGGATCAAAAGCCAAAGCAAGTCTAAGCAGAGCGAAAGCCCTGGCGTGGCCTTGTATAGCCGCTGCCGCAGGCTGCGCACGGGCGCGTAGCGGTCGGTGGGATCGTCAATCCGCTGAAGGGCCCTTGTCGCAGCCTCGCCCGGGCTCGACAGCGGCTACAGGGCTGAGAGGACGCGTTCGATTTGCCTCTGTTGTCGCCGTTGGTTTGTGTGGCAAACTTCGCAAATATTCCGTTATTACGATTTTAATTCCGTTATAGCGGAAATTTACTTGGGGTCTGTCGCTGCTGCGACGGGTTCCGAAGCTCTCAGGCGTGGTCGTGGATGGCCACCTTCAATCAGGAGAAACCCCATGAGCATCACCCGTTATGGCACTGGCAGCACCGCAGGCGGTGGCCAGCCGCGTCCTTTCGCCCGCGCCGTGGAGGCCGATGGCTGGTTGCATGTGTCCGGCCAGGTGCCGGCGCTGGAGGGCGAGATCGTCCATGGCGGGATCGTCGAGCAGACGCACCAGGCGATGCGCAACCTGGTGGCGATTCTCGAGGAGGCCGGTTATGGCCTGGAGGACGTGGTGCGCGTTGGCGTGTGGCTGGATGACCCGCGGGATTTCTGGAGTTTCAACAAGGTCTTCGGCGAGTACTTCAAGCCCGAGCATGCGCCGGCCCGGGCCTGTGTGCAGGCCAGCATGATGGTGGACTGCAAGGTCGAGATCGACTGCGTGGCTTACAAGCAGCGGTAAGCGGCTAGCTGCAAGCGGCAAGTCGAGGTGTGAATGGGAGTGCTTTGGGGGAATGGTTCGAAGATGACTGAAGACAACATCAAGCGCCGGGCCAGGGGCCTGGACCGGGCGTTCGATATCCTCGACTTCCTCAAGGAGGTCGGCCAGCCGCTGCGCCCCAACGATATCGCCAAGGGCGTGGGCAGCCCCAAGTCCACGGTCTACGAGCTGGTGGAGTCGCTGCTGGAGCGGCGCATCCTGGAGCCGGTGGGGCGCGACGGGCATGTGTACCTGGGGCGCCAGTTGTACTTTCTCGGCCAGGCGCACTTGCGGCATTTCGACCTGAGCCGCGAGGCCGACCAGGCCCTGCAAGACATCGTCGCCCAGACCGGCGAAACCGCGCAGATGTGCCTGCTCAACGGGCGCAAGTACACGGTGGCGCTGATGAAGGAGGGCGAGCGGCACTTTCGCATTTCCTCGGACATCGGCGAGAACGCGCCCATTCCCTGGACCGCGTCCGGGCGCTTGCTGCTGGGGCACTTGAGCGATGAGCAGATTGTCGAGCTGATCGACGAGCAGGACTTCATCCTCCCCGATGGCCAGCGCTTGTCGCTGGAGGTTTTCCTCAAGGAAATCCGCCAGGCCAGCGCGGAAGGTTTCTTCTCTTTCGACAGCGTCGCCGACACCTTCACCCATTGTTTTGCCGCGCCGGTGCGCGACGAGCATGGGGTGTGCGTCTGTACCCTGTGCATCGTCGCGCCCCGGGCCGATGCCCAGGCCAACTATCGCCACTATCGCCAGGTGCTGCTCGACAGCGCCGATCGCCTGGCCCGGCGGATCAACGACTAACCTGTACCCCCGCGGCCGTCGCTGGCCGCTTTGCCAAGGAGTCGCCACATGTCTTCTGTTTCGAACCTGCCGCTGGTGCAAAAGGGCGCGGCCGCCATCGGCGCCAGCTTGCTCAAGGACGTCAGCCTGCCGGCCCTGGTGCTGCATCGCCAGGCCCTGGAACACAACATCCGCTGGATGCAGGCTTTCGTCAGCGCCAGCGGCGCCGAACTGGCCCCCCATGGCAAGACCAGCATGATGCCGGGGCTGTTCCAGCGGCAGCTGGACGCCGGCGCCTGGGGCATCACCCTGGCCACCGCCGTGCAGGCGCGGGCGGCCTATGCCCATGGCGTGCGCCGGGTGCTGATGGCCAACCAACTGGTGGGCGCGCCGAACATGGCGCTGGTGGCCGAGTTGCTGGCCGCTGGGGATGTCGACTTCTATTGCATGGTCGATCATCCGGACAACGTGGCCGACCTGGGGGCGTTTTTCGCCCAGCGCGGCGTCACCCTCAAGGTGATGATCGAGTACGGCGTGGTGGGCGGGCGCTGCGGCTGCCGCAGCGAGCAGGAGGTGGTGGCACTGGCCCGGGCGATCCAGGCCCAGCCGGCGCTGGCCCTGTGCGGGATCGAAGGCTACGAGGGGGTGATCCATGGCGATCAGGCGGTAGCGGGCATTCGCCGCTTCGCCGACTCCCTGGTGCGCCTGGCGGTGGACCTGCAAGACGACGGCCTGTTCGCCATCGAGCGGCCGATCATCACCGCTTCGGGGTCGGCCTGGTACGACCTGATCGCCGAGTCTTTCGAGACCCATAACGCCAAGGGCCGGTTCCTCAGCGTGCTGCGCCCGGGCAGCTATGTGGCCCATGACCATGGGATCTACAAAGAGGCCCAGTGCTGCGTGCTGGACCGGCGCAGCGACCTGGACGAAGGCCTGCGCCCGGCGATGGAGGTCTGGGCCCATGTGCAGTCGCTGCCGGAGCCGGGCTTCGCGGTGGTGGCCCTGGGCAAGCGCGACGTGGCCCATGACGCCGGCTTGCCGCTGCCATTGCGGCGCTACCGGGCTGGGGCCGGGGCGAGTGCCGGGGATGACGTCAGTGGCTGCAAGTTCACCGCGGTCATGGACCAGCATGCGTTCCTGACCGTTGCCCCTGGGGTACAGCTGCGGGTGGGGGACATCCTCTCCTTCGGCACCTCCCACCCGTGCCTGACGTTCGACAAATGGCGCACCGGGTTGCTGGTGGACGAGCACTTGCGGGTCTTGGAAAACCTCGAGACCTGCTTCTGATTCTGGCACCTGCTGCGCAGGTGATGATGTCCTCCCCCGACAACACACATACTCGCCAGAGATGCCCTCATCATGAACACCGCCAACCCGCGCATCGCCTTGATCGGCGAATGCATGATCGAACTGCAACATCGCGCCGACGGCAGCCTGCAACAGAGCTTCGGTGGCGATACCTTGAACACTGCGGTGTACCTGGCCCGCGAGCTGGGCGAGGGCGCCCGGGTCGATTACGTCACCGCCCTGGGCGACGACAGTTTCAGCGAGGCCATGTGCCAGGCCTGGGCCGCCGAGGGCATCGGCCTGGACAAGGTCCAGCGCCTGCCCGGGCGCCTGCCGGGGCTGTATTGCATCCAGACCGACGCCCAGGGCGAGCGGCGTTTTTTGTACTGGCGCAACGAGGCGGCGGTGCGCGACTGTTTCACCACGCCGGCGGCCGGGGCGATCCTTGCGCAGTTGCGCGATTACGACGTGCTGTACTTCAGCGGCATCACCCTGGCGGTCCTCGGCGAGCTGGGGCGCAAAAGGTTGCGCGAGACCTTGGCCGAAGCACGGCGGCGCGGGGCCAGGATCGTCTTCGACAACAACTACCGGCCACGGCTGTGGACCTCGCTGGTGCACGCGCAGGCGGCGTATCGCGAGGTGTTGGCTGATGTCGATCTGGCGTTGCTGACCCTGGACGATGAGCAGGCGCTGTTCGGTTATGGCGACAGTGATGCGGTATTCGCCGCTTACCCGCGAACCCCGGAAGTGGTGCTCAAGCGCGGTGCCGAAGCTTGTCTGATCCGCTGCCATGGCGAGTCGTTCAGCGTGCCGGCCCGGAAGGTGGAAAAGGTGGTGGATACCACGGCGGCGGGGGATTCCTTCAGCGCCGCCTATCTGGCGTGTCGGTTGCAGGGCGGGACCCCGGCGCAGGCCGCCGAAGCCGGGCATCGCCTGGCGGCACGGGTGATCCAGCACCCAGGCGCCCTGATTCCTCGCCACTCGGTGTAGCCGCTGCCGCGGGCTGCATAGGGGCCGCGGGGCCGGGGCGATCTTAAGGTATTGAAGGTCCCGCGGACCTTGGCGCAGCCTCGCGGGCTCGGCAGCGGCTACCGGTCAGTCGCGGAAGAAGACTTGCACCAAGTGGTAGCCGAACTTGCTCTTGATCGGGCCGTGCACGGTGCGCAGGGGTTTCTTGAAAATCACCTGGTCGATGGCGCCGACCATCTGTCCCGGGCGCACTTCGCCCAGGTCGCCGCCGCGCTTGCCGGAGGGGCAGGTGGAGTATTTCCTGGCCAGCACGTCGAAGGCTTCGCCCTTGGCGATGCGTTGCTTGAGCTGTTCGGCTTCTTCGGCGGTTTTCACCAGGATATGGCGGGCTTGGGCTTTCATGGGCGGGTGACCTTGTCGCGGGAATACGGCGGTCGCGGATTATGCCTGAATTGCGTCTTCGCGGCCGATCATCTGGCGAATCTTCTGCGCCAGTTCCTCGATGGAAAACGGCTTGGCCATCAAGTCCATGCCCGGTTCCAGGAAACCCTGGCGCTCGGCGGCCTTTTCCGCGTAGCCAGTCATGAACAGCACCTTGAGCCCCGGGCGATGCTGGCGGGCGATCTCCGCCAGTTGCCGGCCGTTCATCCCCGGCAGGCCAACATCGGTCACCAAGAGGTCGACCCGCATGGGCGACTCCAGGAAGGGCAGGGCACAGCGGGCGTCTGCGGCCTCGAAGGCGCGGTAGCCCAGTTCGCTCAGCACATCGAGCACCAGCATGCGCACCGCCGGGTCATCCTCGACCACCACCACGCATTCCCCGGCGATGGCCTGGGGCGGCTCGCCGCCGGCCTGCGGTTGTTCCGGCTCCAGCGGCGCGGTGTGCAGGCGCGGCAGGTACAGGCGCACGCAGGTGCCGTGGTCCGGTTCGCTGTTGATGGTCACGTGGCCGCCGGACTGCTGGGCGAAACCGTAGATCATCGACAGGCCCAGGCCCGTGCCCTGGCCGATGGGCTTGGTGGTGAAGAACGGATCGAAGGCCTTGGCCAGGATCCGCGGGCTCATGCCCGCGCCGTTGTCACTGACGCCGAGCATGACGTAGTCGCCGGCCTGGACCGGCTCCAGGGTGCTGATGTCGCTGCCGTCCAGGTAGCTGTTGGCGGTCTCGATCAGCAGCCGGCCGCCGCCGGGCATGGCGTCGCGGGCGTTGATCACCAGGTTGAGCAGGGCGTTTTCCAGCTGGCTGGCGTCGGTACTCACCGGCCAGATGCCGTCGGCCAGTTGCAGTTGCAACTCGATGTGCTCGCCCTTGGTGTGGTTGAACAGGTCCTGCAGCGAACGCACCAGCTGGTTGGGGTCCAGGGGCCGGCGATCCAGGGACTGGCGGCGGGAGAAGGCCAGCAGGCGGTGGGTCAGGGACGCGGCGCGCTTGGCCGAGGACATGGCGGCCTCGGTGAAGCGGCCGATCTCGTCGCCGCGGCCGTTGTCGATGTAGCGCTGCATCAGGTCCAGGCTGCCGATGATGCCGGTGAGCATGTTGTTGAAGTCATGGGCGATACCGCCGGTGAGCTGGCCCACGGCCTCCATCTTCTGCGCGTGGCGCAGGGCGTCTTCGGCGCGCTCGCGCTCGAACATCTCGTTTTGCAGGCGCTGGTTGGCCGTGGCCAGGGCCTCGGTACGGCGGTTGACCCGTTCTTCCAGGGTTTCGTTGAGGTTGCGCAGGGCTTCCTCGGTCTGCCGGCGCTCGGTCTCGTCGTTGACGAAGATATAGAAACCGTTGACCGCCCCATCGGCGCCGTGGCGAGGCAGGAAGCGGGTCAGGGCATGGCGCGGGCGGCCGTCGCGATGGGGCGAATCGGCCTCGAAGCTGCACGGCTTGCCCGCCAGGGCGGCGGCGATCTGCTCGGCGCGGCTGGCGTAGATCTCTTCGCCCATCACCTCGCGGAGGGTCTTGCCGTACAGCTCTTGTGGCGTGAGGCCGTACCAGTCCAGGTAGGCGCTGTTGTTCAGGCGAAAGCGTTCCTCATGGTCGACGTAGCCGATCAGCGCCGGCATGGCGTTGATGATCAACTGCAGTTCGGTCTGGCCCTGGCGCAGTGCCTGTTCCATCTGCTTGCGTTCGGTGAGGTCCAGGGCGGCGCCGAGAAAGCGCGTCGGCCGACCGTGGTGATCCTTGTAGCAGCGGCCCCGGGCGAAGACCCAGCGCAACTGGCCGTCGGCCAGTTGCAGGCGGTATTCCTCGGCGTATTCGCTGCCGTGGGTGATGCAGTGCTTGATGCTGCGGGCCACCATGCCACGGTCCTCGGGATGCACGCCCTTGAGGTATTCGCTGATGGGCAGTTGCCGCGAGCGTTGTGGATCGACGCTGTGCAATTGGGCGAAATGCGCATCGGCGATGAAGCGATCCTCGCCGATGTCCCAGTCCCAGGTGCCCACCGCGTCGGTGGCGGCCAGGGCCAGTTGCAGGCGTTCCTCGGTCTCATGCTGGGCGCGCAGGCTGTCGTCGGAGCGCTGCTTGAGCTCCAGGGCGATGCGCCGGCGCTCGTTGGTCTCGATGGCGGTGACCAGGATCCCGGCGACAGCCCCGTGTTCGTTGCGGATCGGGCTGTAGGTCAGGTCCAGCCAGACGTCATGGGCCGTGCCGTTGGTGCGCTGCAGGCTGAAACGCTGCTCGCTGAAGCTGCGCACCTGGCCGTTGAGCACGGCGTGGTAGATCGGGTCGGTGAAGTCCTTCAGCTCTGGCCAGGTCAGGTGCGCTGGCAAGCCGAAGGCCTTGGGGTGCTTGTTGCCGGCCAGCAGGGCGAAAGCATCGTTGTAGATCTGCGTCAGCTCGTCGCCCCAGAGCAGCAGCATCGGCATGGGGGAATGGATCACGATGTCCACCGCGGTACGCAGGCTCTGCGGCCATTGCCGGGCGTCGCCCAGGGCCGTGGTCGCCCAGTCCAGGCGGGCAATCAGGGTGGCGGCATCGCTGCCGGGGTGGGAACCATTCATGTCGAGGGAGTCCTGGGTGCTGCGATATGACGCAATGACCGGCAGCCTGTGAAGCGTGCTGCCTATGCAAACGGATGGAGTGTAGGCGGTTCTGGCGCGGTCATTTTCACCCGCTTTGGCGGCGGATGACCAGCGCCGAGCATCGCGCAGCGGCCGCGATCTCGCTTGGCGCGGTGTGCCAGGCGCGGCGCGGAGTCAGGTTTGG
>NZ_JBJJLO010000141.1:0-15021 GCF_046230915.1 Pseudomonas sp. KCJK8993 | reverse complement strand
CCGTAGACGTTAATCTACGGGGTTTTCAAGGGTGGAGGCCGAGGTCGGAATCGAACCGGCGTAGGCGGATTTGCAATCCGCTGCATAACCATTTTGCTACTCGGCCCCAAATGTCCAGCGCCTGAAAAACAACACTGAACACGTACAAACTGGAACGGCTTGGAGATCTTTTCAATCTCCCAACTCTTTATTTAACCTGTTGATTTATAAAGAGTTTTTCCGTTTCCTCGCTGAGGAATGGTCGCAATTATGGACGTGTTTTCCAGTCCTGGCAACTCTTATTCGATATTTTTTCTACCGCGCGGTTTTTAAGGTTGCGAACCGAGCTGGCGTACTTCCTAGCTCCGGCGGCGTGAGATGACAGCATGCACTCCCGCACGTTGCTCGCCTCTTCTTTTCACGACCTGCCTACCCGACTGGACAGGCCAAGGTCGACAATCCCCTGGCGAGGCTCGAGAACAGCACCTGGGCATCAACGCGCCGCCCAGGCATTGAAGCGCTCTTCCAACTCGTCACCGTGGTCAAGCCAAAAGTCGCTATCGACCTTCAGCGCTTGGGACATGTTGGCCGATGCCGTGGGAAAACGCTCCTGCACCGCCAAAGGGATCAGCGCCAGGCTCTGCAATCTGGCCGGGCCGTTGTGCATGAGCTGGGCAAATTGCTTTTGTGGTTGGATCTCACTGGCCAAGGCTATGAACTTCAGTGCCCGTTCACGCTGTCGGCTGCCCTTGACGATGGCCCAACTATCCATGTCGTAGAGGCTGCCATTCCACACCAGGGGGAAGTCATGCCCTTGCACCTGAGCGTTGACCGCTCGAGCGGTGTATGTCGACGTCATGCTGACGTCACCGGAAGCCAGCCACTGCAATGGTTGGGCACCAGCCTCCCACCACTGGATGTAGGGTTTGATCTGGTCCAGCTTGGCAAACGCCTGGTCCACTCCTGCCGGCTCACGCAACCTGGCGTAGACCTGCTCGCGAGGGACACCATCTGCCATCAGGGCGATTTCCAGGGTCAGCTTGGCCCCCTTGCGCAGGGCGCGCTTGCCGGGAAAATCCTTGAGATTCCATAGGTCAGCCCAGTGTCCGGGAGCTCGTGGCAGACGCTTGGGGTCATAAACCAGGGCCGTGGACCAGATGAAGATTCCCACCCCGCAGGGGCTGACCGCACCATCGACGAAGTCCTTGGCGTCGATCCCCGGAATAGCCGGCAGGAGCTCGAACAGCCCATCTTCACAACCGCGCAGCAGCTGAGCATGATCCACCTCCACCACATCCCAGGTCACGCTTGCGGTGTCGACCATGGCCTTGATCTTACCCATCTCGCCGTTGTACTCACCCGCTCGCAGGGTGCCGCCGTACCGCTGGGTGAAGGGTTCGTAGAAAGCTCGCTGCTGCGCCTGCTGATTGAGCCCGCCAACGGAAACCACCGTCAGTTCCTCAGCCTGAAGCGAAGTGCCCAGTAGCGACAGCAGTAGACCGCCGATCAAAAGTTTGAACATGGCCTGGATTCCTTTTTATTGTGTTCAGCGGCCACAAGCCGGCTGAAGAGGTTTGTCTGGCAATGACGACCGTGCCCACAGGGCATCAAGGTGCACCGCGATGCTAGCCAGAACCCTCCGGGGTGCGCTGGAATAAAACGCCAACTGGCCGGGAAGTTTTTTCCCAGGCTTCAAAGGAGCCTGCATGAAGGATTTAAGCGACTATCGCCTGCCCTCCCTGGATGCGTTGCTGGCCTTCGAAAGTGCCGCCCGGCTGAAGAGCTTCGAGCAGGCGGCCGAGGTCCTGGCGTTGACGGGCAGCGCGCTGCGCAAGCGCATCGCCGGGCTCGAGCAATTGCTGGGGCTGAGCCTGTTCGAGCGCCAGGGTGGTAGCTTGCGGCTTACTGCCGACGGCCAGTTGTACCTGGAACAGGTAGCACCGGTGCTGCAACAGTTGCTGGACATTCCCCAGCACCGGCGCACCGTGCAGCGCAAGCAGCGGTTGATCTTGTGCAGCCCACCGACCTTCGCCCGCCAAGTACTGATCCCGCGTCTTGATGAACATAGCCGGGGCCATCCGCAGATCGACCTGCAGATCCAGCTCTCGGCGCCCTTGTCCAACATCAGCAATGGCCAGTGCGACCTCGAGGTCCGTGGCGACAGTCTCGACGCGCCAGCAGCCAGGCGCTTGCTCGACGAACAATTGCTGCCGATGGCCGCTCCCGCCCTGCTCGCCCGCTTCCGCCCTCTGCAACTGCCGGCGGATTTCGCCCGGCTGCCGTTGTTGCGCTCGCCCCTGGAACCCTGGCGTCCCTGGTTGCAGGCCGCCGGCCTGGATTTGCCGGAACCCGACCAGGGGCCGACCCTGCTGGACCTGGGCATGCTGCTGGAGGCCGCGGCCAATGCCCAAGGCGTGGTGCTGGCCCGGCCGTCCCTGGCCCGCAGTTGGCTGGCCCAGGGACGCCTGGTGATCCTCGGGAAAATCAGCAGTCCACCGTCCTACCACTACACCCTGGACATCCCCCTGCCCTCGCCCGCCGCCCGGGAACTGGCCCACTGGCTGCAACGCATCTGCCGTGACGCCGTGGCCCAGGGCAACGCCCACGCCCAGGGCTGAAACAGCCCTTACCGGCTCCGGGAAAAAAACGCCCGCACGCCGGGAATTGTTTTCCGCAACGCTCCTGGCCCGGCGCACTAGTCTGCTGCGATCCATCACACAGGAGTGCGCCATGCCCATCATCACCTGCATCGAAGACCTGCGCCGGCTGGCCCGACGCCGGGTGCCACGGATGTTCTACGACTATGTCGACGGCGGCTCCTGGAGCGAGAGCACCTACCACGCCAACCAGGCCGACTTCGCAGGAATCAAGCTGCGTCAACGGGTAGCGCGCAATATCGACAATCGCTCGTTGCAGGTACACAGGCTGGGCGTCGACATGGCCATGCCCCTGGCCATCGCCCCCACCGGCCTGGCGGGAATGGTCCACGCCGATGGCGAAATCCTCGCGGCCCGAGCCGCCGCAGCTGCGGGCATCCGCTACACCCTGTCCACGGTCAGCATCTGCTCCCTGGAGGACGTGGCCGAGGCCACGGCCGCGCCGTTCTGGTTCCAGCTGTATGTGATGCGCGACCGCGACTTCGTCGGTCGCCTGATCGACCGAGCCAAGGCCGCCGGTTGCGACGCCCTGGTGCTGACCCTCGACCTGCAACTGAGCGGGCAACGGCACAAGGACCTGAAGAACGGCCTCAGCACCCCACCCCGGCCGACCTTGGCCAACCTGCTGAACCTGCTGGGCAAGCCACGCTGGGTCGCCGGCATGCTGGGCACCCGGCGTCGGCATTTTGGCAACATCATGGGCCACGTCACCGGCGTGCACGACATGCGCCAACTGGCGGAGTGGACCTACCAGCAGTTCGATCCCTGCCTGAGCTGGGACGACATCCAGTGGATCAAGCAGCGCTGGGGCGGCACGCTGATCCTCAAGGGCATCCTCGACGTGGAGGACGCCCGCCTGGCAGTGGCCAGCGGCGCCGACGCATTGATCGTCAGCAACCACGGCGGGCGCCAGCTCGATGGCGCACCGTCGAGCATCGCCATGCTGCCGGCCATTGTCGACGCCGTTGGCGGCCAGGCCGAGGTCTGGATCGACAGCGGCATCCGCAGCGGCCAGGACGTGATCAAGTCCCTGGCCCTGGGCGCCCAGGGCGCGATGATCGGCCGGGCCCACCTGTATGGCCTCGGCGCGCTGGGCCAGGCCGGGGTCAGCCAGGCCTTGCAGATCATCGCCAGGGAAATGGACCTGACCCTGGCGCTTTGCGGCCACACCCGGATCGAGCAGGTCGACCGGCAACTGCTGGTGCCCGGCAGCTATCCCTTGCCCTGAACCTGCCAACCAGGGTGCGCTCGCTCAGCGGGCGGCCCAGGCGTTGAAACGCTGCTCCAGGTCCTCGCCATGGTCGACCCAGAAGCCGGCATCCACCGCCCGTGCGCCCTGCAAGTTGGCTTCATAGGTGGGCAACTGCCGCTGCACCGAAGGCGGTAGCAGCCCCAGGGCCTGGCGGTGCACCGGTCCGTAGGGGATGTGCTGCGAGAACACCTTCTGCGCCTCCGGTTGGCTGGAGAAGCGGATGAACTGCTCGGCCAGGGCCTTGTTCGGCGAACCCTTGACCACCGCCCAGTACTCCGGGTCGTACAGGCTCTGGGGCCAGAGGATGCTCAACTGCATGCCCTCCTTCTGGGCCATGGCGATCCGCCCGTTGTACGCGGCGCTCATCGCCACGTCCCCGGCCACCAGCCATTGCGGCGGCTGGGCGCCGGCTTCCCACCACTGGATGTACGGCTTGATCTGGTCGAGCTTGGCAAAAGCCCGGCTCACGCCCTCCGGGGTAGCCAACACCTGGTACAGCTGCGCGGGCGGCACGCCGTCGGCCAGCAGGGCAATCTCCAGGGTGTACTTGGCACTCTTGCGCAAGCCACGCTTGCCCGGAAAATCCTTGAGATTCCAGAAATCGGCCCAGGACTCCGGCGCCCTGGCCAGCCTTTGCGGAGCGAAAGCCATGACCATCGACCAGACATAGGTCGCTACGCCACACTCGGTCAGGGTGCCGGGCACGAACTGCCCGGGGTCACCGAACTGGCCCAGGTCCAGGGGCTCGAACAGCCCTTCGTCGCAACCGCGCAACAGCTCAGGACTCTCCACCTCGACCACGTCCCAGCTGGTCTTGCCGACCTCGACCATGGCCTTGATCTTCGACAGTTCGCCATTGTATTCCCCGGCCACCACCCGGGCCGCGCCACTCTGCTCGAACGGCTGGAAGTACGCCTGTTCCTGGGCCTGCTTGGTCGCACCGCCAAAGGAGATGACCGTGAGGTTCCGCGGTTCGGCCGCCACGCCAGTGCACAGCACCAGCAGCGACCACGCAACGCCGCAACGCAAGATATTGGACATGTACCCATCCTCGAATAAGCCGGTCCGCCCGCACGAACCCGCACCGCATGAGCCTGGCAACGACCGTAGCCACGGGCGGTACCGCGCCAGGCAAGAGCAAGCTCGTTCAGTGCCGTACCGAGGGCGACGAGGCCCTGGCGGTGTTGCCGCGGGCGCCATGGCCCGGTTCGTTGGAAGTGTCCCGGGGCCCGGGCGCAGGGGCCGGCCAGGTCATGTTCGAAGGACAATTCATCGCTTGCTCCCTGTTGTTTTTGTAGGAAGAACAAACCGATCGCTAGTGCATCGCCAGCACGCCCCACATCAGGGGACAGGCGCATGCCGGGCTCATTGTTCGCCGAACCCCAGGCCTCGCGAAACGAGGTTTTTATGAGGCACAGGCAAGGGAAAAGCTGCCTTGTGCGCGTCCCCTAGGGCCATGCCCAATGCAGGACAAGCCAGCTAGAATCTCTGCACCTTTGCCTTGCAAGCCGACGAGACCCGCCCATGAGCTACGACTTCGATACCCTGCACCCACGCCACGGCACCGGCAGTACCAAGTGGAGCCGCTACCCCGAGGACGTATTGCCGATGTGGGTGGCGGACATGGACTTCGCCGCGGCGCCAGAGATCATCGACGCCCTGCGCCAGCGCCTGGAGCATCCGCTGCTGGGCTACAGCGTGGCCCGCGACGAACTGCGCGCGGCGGTCGTCGCCGACCTGTGGCACAAGTACGCCTGGCGCGTGCGACCGGATGAGCTGATCTTCCTGCCCGGGGTCGAGCCGGGCTTCAACATGGCCCTGCGCGCCTTCGTCAAGCCGCACCAGCAGGTGGTGGTGCAGACCCCCAACTACCGCCCGCTGCGCCTGGCTCCCGGCAACTGGCAACTGCGCAAGATCGAGGTGCCGTTCCAGGCCACCGCCGACGGCACCTACACCACACCCATGGCCGAACTGCGCCAGGCCCTGCAGGGCGCCGGCGCGCTGCTCCTGAGCAACCCGCACAATCCCCTGGGCAAGGTCTTCCCCCGGGAAGAACTGCAAGCGGTGGCCGAGGCTTGCCTGGAACAGGGCGCGCTGATCGTGTCCGACGAGATCCACGCCGAGCTGTGCTTCGACGGTCGCCGGCACATTCCCACTGCCACCCTCGGCCCGGAGATCGCCCGGCGCACCATCACCCTGATGTCGGCCAGCAAGGCCTACAACGTCGCGGGCATGAAGACCTGCTTCGCCATCGTCCAGGACCCGGCCACCCGCCTGGCCTTCAACAACGCCCGCGCCGGCATGGTAGACAGCGTCAGCCCCCTGGGCCTGGAAGCCACCCACGCCGCGCTGACCCAGGGCGACGCCTGGCGCCAGGAACTGATCGCCTACCTGCAAAGCAACCGCGACTACCTGCTCGAAGCGGTACGCACCCGCCTGCCGGGCATCCATATGCACGCACCGCAAGGCACCTACCTGGCCTGGCTCGATTGCAGCGCCCTGGGCCTTGACGACCCCCACGCCTTTTTTCTCAAGCAAGCCAAGGTCGGCCTCAGTGCCGGGCTGGAATTCGGCGACGATTGCCAGCAGTTCGTGCGCCTGAACTTCGGGTGCCCGCGAGCCTTGCTGGAAGAAGGCATCCGGCGCCTGGAGCGGAGCCTGGACCAGCGCTGAACCGAAGATCCCGGCATAGCGCAAGGCGGCGTTGGCATGCCCACGCGTCAGCGCCTCGGTCCACGTGCCCCGGCCGTTGACCAGGCAGCGTTCGAGAAGCCCGGCCCTCGGCCGACAGCATTATGGTTCTGCGCTTTTCATAGGCGCAGCCGTGTCTCGACAGGCCGGCCATGTCGATCAGTGAAGGAAAGGGTCGGAGCGAGGCTTGCCCGCGATGGGCTAGAGCGCGCTGCGCTGATCCAGACAACAGCCCGTCCACTTACGACGGGCCCGGGTGGATGGGCGTTACTCAGGGCGCCGGATCAGAAGGGATACTGGCGCGGCCGGTGTTGCAGGCTGATCCAGTGGTCCCGGGTGAACTCATCGATCGCCCAGTCGCCGTTGAAGCGCCCCAGCCCGGAGTTCTTCTCGCCACCGAAGGGTGCGTTAGCCTCATCGTTCACCGGCACGTCGTTGATGTGGGTCATGCCGGCGCACACCTGCCGGGCGAAGTTCACCCCGCGCTCCAGGTTGCCGGTGAACACCGCGCTGGCCAGGCCGAATTCGCTGTCGTTGGCCAGCTCCAGGGCATGGGCTTCGTCCCGGGCACGCAGCAACCCCACCAGCGGGCCGAAGATTTCATTGCGCGCCAGGTCCATGTCGGCACGCACCTCGCCGTACACATGGGGCGCCAGCAGGTTGCCGTTCTGCCCGCCCTCGTACAAAGGTTCGGCGCCCTGCTCCCGGGCCAGGGCGATTTTGGCCTGCAGGCCCTGCAACTGGCGGGCGTTGATCACCGGGCCAATCACCGTGTCCAGTGACTGGGGATCACCCACCTTGAGCTGCTTGACCCGGGCCACGAAGCGCTGGGCGAAGGCGTCATAGAGCTGCTCATCGACGATGATGCGGTTGATCGCCATGCAGATCTGCCCCTGGTGCAGGAACTTGCCGAACACTGCGGCGTTCACCGCCTGTTCCAGGTCGGCATCGTCCAGCACCACGAACGGGCTGTTGCCCCCCAACTCCAGGGCCACATGCTTGAGGTGTTCGCCGCCACTGGCGATACGGCCGATGCCGCGCCCCACCGGGGTCGAGCCGGTAAAGGTGATCAGTGCCGGCACCGGGTGCTCGACAAAGGCATCGCCGATCTCGCTACCGGCCCCCACCACCACGCTGAACACCCCGGCGGGCAGGCCCGCTTCCTCGAAGATCCTGGCCAGCAGCAGGCCACCGCACACCGGGGTATCGCTGGCCGGCTTGACCACCACTGCATTGCCCAGGGCCAGGGCCGGGGCTAGGGAACGCTGGGTCAGGTGCAGCGGGAAGTTCCACGGGCTGATCACCCCCACTACCCCCAGGGCACTGCGGTAGACCCGGCTTTCCTTGCCCGGCACATCGGATTCGACAATCCGCCCGTGGACCCGCGCCGGGAAGGACGCCGACTCCAGGGTGATGGCCCTGGCCGCGCCCCACTCGGCCAGGGCCTTGATCCGCGTACTGCCGGACTCACGAATGATCCAGTCGACGATTTCCTCCTGGCGCCGGTCGAAGATCGCCACCGCCCGATGCAGCACCGCGGCGCGCTGCGATGGCCCCAGGGCCGCCCATTGCGGCTGCACCTGGGCGGCCTTGGCGTAGGCGGCGTCCAGGTCGCTGCGGTTGGCCTGGGCCACTTCCAGCAGCAGAGCGCCGTCGAACGGATTGGTCACCGCCAGGGTCTTGCCGGCGGCACCGGCGCGCCACTGTCCGGCGATGGGTTGCAGATGCAGGTCGCGATACGCCGCGTTGGACTCACTCATGAAGAATCTCCTTAAAGAACAGCATTCATACACCGATGGCTCGCACAATACGGACCACTTCCTACGGTGCGACGATGCGCTTTTCGATCAGGCGCAACAGGCCGAGCAGGGTTTCGGTGTGGGGCACGGCCACACCCGCCTCCCGCGCCCGGGCCAGTACCTGGCCGTTGATCGCACCGATTTCCGTAGGCCTTCCGGCCAGCACGTCCTGCAGCATCGACGGCTTGTGCGTGCGGTGGTTGGCGATAGCCAAGGCCACGCTGTCCAGGCAGCGCCGGGCATCCAGCACTATCCCCTGGGACCGGGCCACCGCCACCACCTCCAGCACAATGGCTCGGGCCAGGGCTACGCCTTCCGGCGCCGCGTCCAACTGGCCGACGGTGCAGCCAGTGGCCGCGCACAGGCTGTTCAGCGCTGCATTGAAGGCCACCTTCTCCCAGATCGACGTCCACACCTCGGGGTCCACCGCGCAGTTCAACCCGGCGCCGTCCAGCACTGCCGCGACCTCCTGACTGGCCTGGCGTTCGCGGCTATCGAGGGCCAGCACCCGGACCATGCCCTGGCCATGAGACTGCACCTGGCCAGGCCCGACTATGTCGGCGGGCCAGAGGGTCATGCCGATCAGCACTTGCTGCGGGGCCACATGCCGCGACAGCGCCTCGGCATTGCCCAGGCCGTTCTGCAGGGTCAGCACCCGGGTGTGCCCGGCGATATGCCCGGCAACGCTACGCAAGGCGCTGTCGGTGTGCAGGCTCTTGGTGAAGACCAGCAACAGGTCGGGGTGCCCCGTGGCCTGTTCCGGGCGACAGGCGTTCAAGCCGGTAATGCGCCGTTCGCCGCTGTCGGTGACCAGCAGCAGGCCGTCGTTACGGACCGCCGCCAGGTGCGCGTCGTCGATGTCCAGCAGGGTCACCTGCTGCCCGCTTTCCGCCAGCAGGCCGCCAAACAGCGAACCCATGGCGCCCGCGCCGAGAATGGTGATGTTCATCGAGCCTCCTGATCGAGCGGCCGGTTCAAGAACCGCGCCGCATTCATGGCTGGCCCGGCAGGCGCCGGGGAATGTGCCGGCGCACCAGCAACAGCGCCAGCAGCGCCAGAACCATCACCGAGCCCAGCAGCATGAGGTAGCCCTGGGCCCCGCCCCGGGTGATCACCAGGGCTCCGGCGAAGGCACTGAAGACCGCCCCCAGGCGCCCGAAGGCCAGGGCCGATGCGGTGCCGGTGGCGCGTACGCTGGTGGGGTAGATAAAGGCGCACAGGGCAAACAGGGTGGACTGCACGGCGTTGACGAACAGGCCGTGCACCCCGAAGCCGAAGATCAGCAGCCCGGTGTCCTGGTGGATGTCCACCACCTGCAACAGGAAGGCGCTGGCCGCGCCCCCGGCGCAGCAGGTCAGCAGCGGCCAAAAGGAGCCCCAGCGAGTCATGGCCACCGCGCACGCCAACGCGCCGATCACCCCGCCCAGGTTGTAGGCGGTCAGCCCGGAACCGGCCACCGACAGCTCCAGGCCTTCGGACAGCAGCAGGGTCGGTAGCCAGCTGAAGGCGCTGTAGACCGCGGTCAGGCACATGAAGAAGGCCACCCATGTGGCCAGGGTGTCACGCCCGTACCCCAGGGTGAACAAGGCACGGAAACCGCCCTGCTTCTCACTCCTCTGCTCCAGGGCATCGGTGTAGACCACCCCCGTCGCCATCGGCCGGCCCATGCGCCCGAGCAAGGTGCCCAGCTCGTTCCAGCGCTGGGGCCGGCGCGCCAGGAAGCGCGGTGACTCCGGCAGCGCCGCCAGTAAGGTCAGGCCCAGCACCAGCGGCAGGCTGCCACCGACGAAAAACAAGCTGCGCCAGCCATACAGCGGCAGTACATGGGAGGCGAACAGCCCCGCCAGCATCCCGCCCAAGGGCACGCAGACAATGGTCGCGGTCACCGCCAGGGTGCGCCGGCGCATCGGGGTGAATTCGGCCGTCATCGTGGTCGCGCTGGGCAGTGCACCGCCGATGCCCAGCCCGGCGATGAAGCGCAGGACCGCCACCACTAGCGCATTCGGCGCCAGGCCGATGGCGCAGGTGGCCGTGCCAAACACGAACACACTGGCGATGATCGCCATGCGCCGACCGAAACGGTCGGCGAACAGCCCGGCACAGGCACTGCCAATACCCATGCCGATCAACCCGGCCGCGACCGCCGGAGCGAAGGCCTCGCGGGTGATGCCCCACTCCTTGATCATCAGTGGAATGGCGAAACCGATCAGTTGGCCGTCGAAGCCGTCCATGACGATGGACAGCGCCGCCAGTAGCACCACCAGCCTCTGCATCCCCGTGAAGGGACCCTGGTCGAGCAAGGTGCCGATATCGACGCGAGTGGAACGGGGAGGCGCCGACTGGGGCGCATCGCCCATCGCTGCAGCGACCGGAGTCATGTTCATAACCACCTCTTTTTTATTCTTCTGGTGAGTCTGCAGGTTGCGCTGGACAAGGCCAGGCACAGAGCCCGGCGACAAGGCGGTCCTCAGGGTTCGATGGTCAGGGTCGGCACTTCGATCAACACGGGGCGCTTGCCTGCCAGAGCCGTGACCAGGGCCTCGGCGAACTCCTCACGGGTGTTGGCCTGCACCGAATGCACGCCATAGCCGCGGCCGATGGCGCAGAAGTCCAGGCCGGGCACATCCAGCCCCGGGGCGTCGCTGACCTGCAGCACGTCGGCGAACCAGCGCAAGGCGCCGTAGGTGCCGTTCTTGAGAATGATGAACACCACCGGGACCTGGTACTGGGCGGCGGTCCACAGCGCGGTGATGCCGTAGTTGGCCGAGCCGTCGCCGATGACCGCGATCACCCGCCGCTCCGGCCGGGCCAGTTGCACCCCCACCGCCGCTGGCAGGCCGAAGCCCAGGCCGCCGGCAGCCGGGAAGTAGTAGCTGCCGGGCTCGCGCATCTCCACACGCTGCCAGAAGGCGCCGACGGTGGAAGTGGATTCCTTGACGTAGATCGCATCCTTGGGCGCCCGCTCATCGATCACGTCGAACACGGTTTCCGGGCGCAGCACGCCGCCCTGTTCCTCGATCGGAGCGGCCGGCGGCAAGGCCTGGGGCTGTGGCCGATCGCAGTCCGGCAGCGCCCGGACCAGGGCCTGCAAGGTCTGGGCAATGTCCCCCACCAGCGCATCGCCCATGGGCGCCCGTGCCGCTTCGCCGGGATCGCAAGTGATGTGCAGCAGCTCGGCGCCCTCGGGCAGGTAGTCCCCCGGCGCATACTGGTGGTAACGGAACACCGGGGCCCCCACCACCAGGATCAGGTCATGCTCCGCCAGGCAGTGGCTGATACCGGCAATGGCAGCCGGCAGTACTCCACGAAAGCTCGGGTGACGGGTGGGAAACGGGCAGCGCGAAGCCGACGGCGCGACCCAGGCCGGCATGCGCAGTTTTTCCGCCAATTGCACGGCCAGCTGGTTGCTCTGGCTGGCGTCCACATCCGGCCCCAGCACCAGCACCGGGTTACGCGCCGCCGCCAGGCGCTGCGCCAGGGCACGCAACTGCGCCGCCGAGGGCAGCCCGGCAGAGGCCACTTGGCGTCGGGCCAGATGCTCGATCCCGGCCGATGCGGGGCGAGCCCAGTCGTCATAGGGAATGGACAGGTAAACCGGACCCTTGGGCGCCTGGCTGGCCATGTGGATCGCCTGGCTCAGGGCCCGGGGCACGTCGTCGGCGCAGGCCGGTTCATGGCTCCACTTGACCAGGGGCTTGGGCAGATGCGGAGCGTCGACGTTGGCCAACATCGCCTCGACCCCGATCATCGAGCGCACCTGCTGGCCGGCGGTAATCACCAACGGGCTGTGGGAGTACCAGGCGTTGGTCAGGGCGCCCATGCCATTGCCGGTGCCGGCCGCCGCGTGCAGGTTGACGAAAGTCGGCTGGCCGCTGGCCAGGGCGAAGCCATCGGCCATACCCACCACCGCGCCCTCATGCAGGCCGAGGATGTAGCGGAAGTCTTCGGGGAAGCCCTTGAGAAAGGGCAGCTCATTGGAGCCCGGGTTGCCGAAGATGGTGGTCAGGCCTTGTTGCCGCAGGATGTCGTAGGAGGCGCTATGGATGGTTTTCATAGGGGCCTTTGCCGCTGTTCTTTAGAATCTGATTTACTCTTGCAGCCACCAGTAAATGGATCAAATCGATACTATTTCTACTAGAAATAGGAGCCATCTATATCAATGAGGCAACATGAGCCACATCGATCTGAACCTGATCCGTACCTTCGTCACCCTCTATGAAGCCCGCAGCGTGACCCTGGCCGCCGAGCGCCTGTTCGTTACCCAGCCCTCGGTCAGCTACGCCCTGGCGCGCCTGCGGGAACTGTTCGACGACAGCCTGTTCAGCCGCACCCGGGACGGTATCCAGCCCAGCCAACTGGCCAACGAGCTGTACCCGGTCTTTCGCGAATCCCTGACGCAGATCGAAAACACCGTGCACAGCACCCGGCACTTCGACCCGGCGACCACCGAGCGGCGCTTTCGCATCGCCCTCTCCGACCTTGGCGAAATGGGCTTCCTGCCGCTGATCCTGGCGCACCTGAACCAGGAGGCGCCCGCAGCCGAAGTCGAGGTCCTGCCGTTGCAGGTGGACCAGGCCGGCGAATGGCTCAGCAGCGCCAAGGTCGATGCACTGATCTGCCGTAAACCCTTGCCCGGCACCCGCAGCCAGGTGCTGATCCGCGAGCGCTATGTGTGCCTGCTCAGCGACCGCCACCCACGCATCGGCACCCAGCTGAGCCTGGAGCAGTTCCTCGCCGAGCGGCATATCGCCGTGACCCGCACCACCGGCCACGGCAGCATCGAGGACGTACTCAAGCAGATGGGCGCCAAGCGGCGCATCAGCCTGCACGTGCCGCACTTCTCGGTGCTGCCCAAGGTGCTGCCCGGCACCGACCTGCTGACGGTGCTGCCGGCGCAGATCGCCCGCCTGTTCACCCTCGAAGGCGGTTTGCGGCAATTGGAACTGCCATTCCCGGTGGCGGAGTTCGAAGTCTCCCTGCACTGGCATCCCAACAGCGACAGCTGCGCCGCCGTTCGCTGGTTTCGCCAGGCCGTGGCCACAGCCATCATCGACGGCCAGCTCTAGACCAGAGCCGGCCGCCAGGGCGAGACAATCGCACCGATGCGCCTTTGGCATGCTCAAGTCGGGTCATCGTTATGACCCGAAAGTGGCTCTTGCCTGGTAATGGGTAAGGGGGGTGTCTACAGGGATCGGCCCCGTAGGGGATCCGATCGATAGGCTGGAGCTGGGCTGCGGTAACGCATCACAGGCTCAGGCAGATTTTCCCCAGGTGGGCGCCGGAGGCTTCATGGGCGAAAGCCTTGGCGATCTCGGCCAAGGGGAAAGTGCTGTCGATCACCGGCTTGACGCCGGTGGCTTCCAGGCCACGGACCATCTCGATCTGCTGCTGGCGGCTACCGACGATCAAGCCTTGCAGGCGCTGCTGCTTGGCCATCAGGGCCGCCGTGGGTACCGGCCCGGCCCAGCCGGTGAGTACGCCGATCAGGGCGATGTGCCCGCCGATCCGGCACGCAGTGATGGACTGGGCCAGGGTGCCCGGGCCGCCCACTTCCACCACATGATCGACGCCCCGCCCGCCGGTGAGCTTGAGCACCTCGGCGCCCCACTCCGGCTGGGTGCGGTAGTTGATGGTGTGGTCGGCCCCCAGCTCGCGCACCCGCGCCAGCTTGGCGTCCGAGGACGAAGTGGCGATCACCGTCGCGCCCATGGCCTTGGCCAGCTGCAAGGCGAAGATCGACACCCCGCCCGTGCCCAGCACCAGGACGGTTTCACCGGCCTTGAGGCCGCCGTCCACCACCAGTGCACGCCAGGCGGTGAGCCCGGCGGTGGTCAGGGTCGCCGCCTCGGCATGGCTGTAGCCCTTGGGTGCGTGGGTGAACCAGTGACTGGGCTGGACCACCACCTGCCGGGCGTAACCATCGACGCCGTCGCCAGGGGTGGTGCTGAAGTCGGCGATGGCCGGGCCTCCGTCATGCCAATGGGGAAAGAAGCAGGACACCACCGCGTCGCCGACCTCGAACTCGCTGACGCCCTCGCCCACGGCCTCCACCACACCGGCGCCATCGGCCATGGGAATTCGTCCATCGGCCGTGGGCAGGCCACCGGTCACTACCGCATAGTCGTGATAGTTCAGGGAACAGGCATGGATCCGCACGCGGATCTGCCCGGCGCCGGGCTGGCCCGGGTCGGGCAGTTCCACGGCCTTCAGGTTGTCCAGGGATGCCGGCAGGCTGAGCTTGATGGCTTGCATGGGATGCTTCTCCGCAGATCGATAGTCTTCAGGGAGCTAACCCTACCACCGAACGCCTGGCTGTAGCGCTGCCCCGGACTGCGAACACCGCGTCGCCGGGATGCAGGTGTTCAGGGCCGCTATGGGTTCGACACAGGATCGCCAGGCAAGGCCCTGCGGGCTTTACGCCGCTTCACAGGCTCAGCAGCGGCTACCAGGCTCCACTCCTGGCCGCACAAAACATTGCTCGATCACGGCCGCGCCCCATTGCTCGCCCACCTGTTCCTGCACCAGCACAAAACCCTGTTCCTCATACAGGGCGCGTGCCGCATCCAGCCCCTTGAAGGTCCACAGGCGGGTGGCAGCAAAGCCCCATCGGTCGCAGAACGCCAGGGCCTCGACCAGCAGGCGC
>NZ_JBJJLO010000140.1:0-15076 GCF_046230915.1 Pseudomonas sp. KCJK8993 | reverse complement strand
TTTGATGGGAAATGCACTGAATGTCACCACCCAACTGCCGCCGGCGGAAGCCGAAGCGCTGCTGGCGATGATGCGTGAAAGCTACCGCCTGAGCCTGAACGACTACTGGTATGCGGACGAATTCCGAACAGTACCGAACGACCTACGGCACAGCTCGATCCTCAAGAAGAAACCAGCAATGGCAGCGCAGAAACGCCTGATGGCAGCGCTCTCACTCAGCCTGAAGGCGGCCAAGTAATGACCACGATGAAAGACGATATTCGCGCACAGGTGATAGAGCGCCTGCAGTTCGATTTCGACCTGAAGCCTCGCGCCGGCACCAAATACATGCGCGGCGGCACCTGCCCAAAGTGCAAGAAAAAAGAGCTTTACGCACGTCACGACAACCCCTGGCAGATCCGCTGCGGCCGACCAGAACGCTGCGGCCACATCGAGCATGTGAAAGACCTGTACGAAGACCTGTTCGAAGACTGGAGCAAGCGTGCACCGGCTACGGACAAAGACCCGACCGTGACAGCACGGGCCTACTTGGAGTTCGCTCGCGGCTTTGACGTAGGGAGCATGGTCGGCTGGTTTACCCAGGAGAACTACGTCAACCACGAGTCGGGCGAGTCCTCTGCAACGATCCGCTTCCCGTTGCCTAACGATGGCTACTGGGAACGCCTGATCGACCGCCCGGCCCGATTTGGCAAAATGAAGGCTCGCTTCAAACCCAAGTACAGCGCCCTTGGGTACTGGTGGAAACCTCCGACCCTCGACCTGGCCAACGTCGATGAGCTGTGGATTGTGGAAGGCATCTTCGATGCTGTGGCGTTGGTCCAGAACGGGATATCCGCCGTTTCCGCCATGACATGTACCAGCTACCCCGCTCACGCCCTGGAACAATTGATCGAGCAACGGAAAGGCAACCTGCCCCGCCTGGTTTGGGCTCTGGACAACGAACCATCAGCCCGCGGCTACCTGCAACGCTGGGTCAAACAGGCGCGTGAACTGGGTTTCACCTGCAGCGCAGCTCTGATCCCCCAGCGCAACCGCCGAAAGGTCGACTGGAACGACCTGCATCAGCGATGGGCTTTCGAAGAAGGCGACAAACGCAAGCAACGCCGCGAGCGCGACCTCGAAATAGCCCGCCACCAAGGCGACTTGTTGCTGGCCAGCTCGGCGCGCGAAAAGGCAATCCTGATGTACACCTGGGAGGACTCCACCTCGGAATTCCATTTCGAGTATGCCAATCGTATGTACTGGGCGAAATTCGACCTGTCGAAGCTTGAGGATGAGCAGCGCGCCCTGCTCAACAGTGAAGATCATGACGACCAACTGCTCAACGATCGCCAGGCACGCAATAAGGTGCTGGAGTCAGTGTGCGCGCTGAAGCTGATCGCCAACTGTAATTTCGAAGCGCTGTACAAGCAGGTGAACGACGTCACCGGCGATGCTTGGTTCTATTTCCAGGTGGACACACCGAACGACAACGCCCCCGAGAAACTGACGTTCACCCCCAAGCAAATCTCCTCGAGCAGCGAATTCAAGGCCCGCCTGATGTTCGCCGGCGCAACCTGGCTCGGAACCCAAAAGTACCTGGATCAAATCGTTATCCGCCAGACGGAAGGCCTGAAAACCGTCGAGACCATCGACTACATCGGCTACAGCAAGGAGCACAAGGCCTACATCTTCAACGACATCGCAGTGCAAGGCGGGAACGTCTACAAGGCCAACGACGAGGACTATTTCGAGTTCGGCCAGACCCGCGTCAAGTGCCTGATGAAATCCATCAAGATAGCCATGGCACCGGCGGCAAAGGGGTATCGGGACGACTGGCTGCCCAACCTCTGGCTGTGCTTCGGGGAGAAAGGCCTGGTCGCCCTGACTTACTGGTTCGGCTCGCTGTTTGCCGAGCAGATCCGCGAAGACTACGAGAGCTTCCCCTTCCTGGAGATGTCCGGCGAGCCCGACTCCGGGAAAACCACGCTGATCAAGTTCCTCTGGAAGCTGTTCGGGCGACTCTACGAGGGGTTCGATCCTGCGAAGGGCTCGATCTCCGGTCGCAGCCGCGCAATGGGACAGGTGTCGAACATCCCTCTGGTTTTGCTGGAGGCGGACCGCAATACCGACGCCGAGAATGCCAAGTCGTTCGAATGGGACGAGTTCAAGGACTACTACGGCGGCGGCCTGTTACGGACCCGGGGCGTGAAGAACAACAGTAATGACACCTACGAGCCACCATTCCGGGCGTCAATCGTCATCGCACAGAACGCCGGCGTTTCCGGGCATGAAGCAATCCTGAGCCGAATCGTCAAAACCTACTTCGCCAAACCCAACATTACCGAGGCAAGCCGCGCTGCTGCTGACAACCTGGTGCAAACCGAAGTCAACGAAGTCAGCCATTTCATGGTGAAAGCGATGATGGCCGAGCCCAAGGTAATGGCGCGCTTCGCCGAGGTTTACCCGAAGTACCGGGCCGAGCTGTGGTCGAGCAAGAAGCTGTCATCGGATCGCATTATTCGCAACCACAGCATGTTGCTCGCCCTGGTGGACTGCCTGAGCCTGGTGCTGCAGGTGCCGGAACACATGGTGACCGCCACCCGCAAATACATCATCGGGATGGCCAACGAGCGCCAGGCGGCGATCACCACCGACCCGCAGGAGCTGAATGACTTCTGGCAGGTCTTCGACTATCTGGAATCGCTCCCAGGCGCGCCCCTGGTCAATCACTCGAAAAACCCAGGTGTCATTGCCATCAACCTCAACCAGTTCGCAGAGGTTGCTGCCGAGCACCGTCAGCGCATCCCGGATCTGGCCACCCTGCGCCGACTGCTCAAGGACGGGCGCACCCACAGGCTGATCGATGCCAGCAAGCCAACCGAAAGCAGTATCCGGGCAGCTCTGCAGGCACGTACCCCACTGACCCCTATCCCGCAGTCAGTCCGCTGCTGGCACTTCAAGGTCTGAGGAGCACGCTATGCAAATTCAATTGCTAGACAGCAAGCGAGGCCGTGCATACCTGCGGGATGTTCAGAGCCGGCTGGAGTTCGCGGGCATAGAGGTCCGAATCATCGACGCAGACGCATATAGCACCGAGGGGCTACTTGAGATTGTCGAGGTTCAGGTAGCACGCGGGGACAGGCATCTGCTCGTCGACAACTGCACCGGAGCGCAGATCTACGAAGTCCTGGAATGGCAGTCCTGTGATGACGAAGAGCTGCTGAGAGACTTGGAGATTCACCTGGTGCGCAAGGACTGAGCCTGGCCACCAGTTGCAACGCCGGCGATCGGCCGGAAAAGAAAGGCGTCGAGGGGGGGCAACCCCTCGGCACCGACCACCACTGAGGGCAACACAATGCAAGCAAAGCACCACAGCAGCGGCCTGCCGAAGGCTACCACACCACCGCCGCAACCGGACCCTGCAGAACGCCATCTGATGGCCGTCCGCATCGTCGGCACTGCCATTTTCGACTACCAGGTGCGTAAGACTGTCGATACCAGAATCCGCCTTGAGACGGTGGCCAGCATGGCTCACTTCTTGGGCGACATCACTCCCAGCGAGGCTGAAATGGTCGCCAACCTGCTGGCCAGCACCGCCACTTCTAATCCTCTTACTACCTCTCACCCATTCTGAACCAGGAAGGAAACCAAACATGACAAACAAAGTTCGGTGGCTGGTACTCCCGACCAAAGCCAACCAGGAAATGGCACAGGCCGGTGCCAACGCAGCTCGTGAATATCTGGAGCGGACCGGAGGCAATAGTCCATTTGCCATCTACGAAGCAATGGTGCTGGCGGCACCACAGCCACCTCATGTTGAGGACGACGAAATCAGCGCACTGCTTCCAATGCCGATCGACGACTCCAAGCATCCGATTGTCGGCGAAGCGATCTATGACGCCTGGGACATGGCCCAGCAATGGAACGGATGTCTCGAACAATGTCTGCCATTAGTCAGGCGGCTCCAAGCGGAGCGCGCCGAGCTACATGCCCAACTGGCCGAGGCAAAGCGCTTGCTCAGTACGGCCAGTAACGGAAGCACGTATCAAACCCAGCAATAGCCCTAGAACACCTGCCAATAACTTCTAACAGCCACCCCGCCGACGTTGATCCACAATGCCGGTGGGGCATTTTCATGAGAAACACCATGGGGAATGGAACCACCACAGTGCTCAGTTTCGAGGATCTGCAGCGCATCACCGGATACCAGCGCCGATCGGACGTCGAGCGAACGCTGATCGATCAGGGAATCGTCATGTTTCGCGGCCGAACCGGACCGTGGACTACCATAGAGTTGATCAACCGAGCCGGTGGCGTAGGGCCAGACCGCTCTGAGGGTTACGGCGCCGACATACTATGAAGAAAGCCCGGAAGCGGAAGCACAACCCGCATATCCCAGCTCACATCGACCAGGCCGCTCTCCCAGCGGCCATTTACTTTGATCGGCGAGGCACTGGGGTCTGGTACACACTGCACCGCGACGAAACCGGTACGCAACGCCGGCGTAACGTTGCACCGGCCGACGTCTCGTTGGCCGAACTACATCGGATCACGGACGAGGCATCGAACAGCGTTCGGGGCACGCTGCGCTATGTCTGTGCACAGTTCCACGACAGTGCCCCATACAAGCGGCTTAGCGAAAAGACCCACGAGGACTACTGCTACAGCCGCGATGTCCTGCTGGCCATCCCAACCAAACTTGGCCCAGCGCTCGGCGACCTGGCTGTGAAGAAATTCACTCCCGCTCTGGTGCAACGGATCGTTGATCGGCTCGCAGATGAAGGCACGCCGTCTAAAGCAGCTCATGCTCTGCGGTATCTGCGTAGGGTGCTCCAGTGGGCTCGGAACAGGGGCTTTCTCGACGTGAACCCCGCTCAGGGCATTGAAGCGCCGGTGGAACGTCGGAGGCGCAGGCTGCCGCTCTCCCGAGTGATGGATACTCTAATCGATCGGGCAATGGCTCGTGGGCTCCTGGAGCGCAACGAGAAAGGCGGCTGCCCGCAGTACCTCGGATATGTGATGGAGCTGGCTTACCTCTGCCGGCTGCGCGGGATCGAGGTCGTTACATTGACCGACGAGAACGAGCTAGTAGAGGGGATTCTGACCAATCGGCGAAAGGGAAGTCGCGACAACATCGTGCGTTGGACGCCACGCCTGCGCAAAGCCTGGGACGGAGCCAAGGCCTACCGGGCCAAGGTATGGGCCGCACGGAAAGTCGCGATACCGATCGCACCTGCGAAACGCCCAATCATCGTTGCCAGCCACGGCGGGCCGCTGAAGAAATCCAGCCTCGACACCGCCTGGCAGCGATTCATCACGCTGGCACTCCTCGACGAAGTGCTGACACCTGAGCAGCGCTTTGCTCTCCACGACCTCAAGCGTCGCGGTGTTACGGATACCGTCGGCAATCGCGCAGACAAGCAAGAGGCCAGCGGGCACCGTGACGCAAAAATGATGGACGTCTACGACCTGAGCCTACCCGTCGTATCCCCCTCCGCAGACTGAAAATCACCACGTAACAAGAACGCCGAACCCCGCATAGAACGCGGGCTTTGGCGCGTCTGCACGTAACAAAAAATCATGTAACTCATTGATTTGTATGTTGTGAGCACCTTCCTTGTAATCAGTAGGTCCCGGGTTCGACTCCTGGTGCCGGCACCATCTAAATCAAGGCTCGCAGCGATGCGGGCCTTTTTAGTTTCTGGGGTGGGGTTACGCCAGGGTTACGTTTCCGGTAAATCCGCAGCAATCCCAAGGTGTCACTTTCCGTTGCCGGAGTCGCGTAGGTTGCGCTTCGACGCACGTATTGGGCGCGAAACTGCGGCTTCGGCTCGCTTTGCAGCGGCCTTTTCGAATTTGCCTTTAGCGCTCTGGGTATGACGAGCCTGACCCGAGGCCTCATCAGGTACTGAGAAGTGATTTTCGGAGCCCATAAAAAGGCTGAGCCATGCGCCCGGCGTTCTGCGATCAATACGCGCGAGGGGTAAGGGCTGAGGATTGGGCGGTTAGCGGGCGTTAGTTTTCGCAGCAGTACGCGCGCGATAAATGCGGGCGAATCGACCAACCATAGAGCCTATCGTCCTGCCCCTGTTTAGGTTTTGCGCGCACACTGACACGTGCGGGCCTTCGGCATCGACCTTTGCATTGCTTAACAGGTAAGCCAGGGTAAGTCGGATGCGGCTGCCTTCCCTACGGCTTGAATCGCCCCGGTAGCCTCAGGAGCGGCCACTAAATGGCGCCATCCCGCTCTGTTTCGACTGGACGTAACAGCTCCGTGACATCCACGCCTAACGCATGTGCCAAGCGCTCCAAACCATCAATGCTGATATTGGTCACGCAACGCTCAAGCTGAGAGACATATGTTCGATGGAAGTCAGCAAGCTCGGCGGCTTTCTCTTGGCTGAGCCCCTGATCCAGGCGCAAGCGCTTAAGGTTGCAGGAAAGGCGCAAACGGGCAGGACTGGGATGGATGGCGGCTGTTTTCATCCGTAGAGCGTCGCCCGCTACCGTGTTAGCATCTACAGCACAACAATCTACTGCCTATAAATCTCATTCAGTGCGTTTGACATGGAGTAGTTACAGTGAACCTCAAGCCGCTCATTTTTCTACCTATCGCCGTATTGGGTGGGTGTGCTCAGTCCAGTGGAGTCCTCAAGCTAGGGCCGGACACCTACTCTGTATCCGTTCATGCCGCTCCTGCACGCGGCGGCGAGTCGGGGGCAAAGCGGATCGCTCTTACTGAAGCCAACCAAGCTTGTATGCAACAAGGCAGGGAGCTTTTGGTAAAGAACATCAGTTCTGGTCCCTCGTCTCATTTTCCAGGTGGAACCGTAGACGTAACTTTTCAATGCTTAGGGAGAAGCGATCCCGGCTTGCAGCGTCCTGAATACTCACCAACTCCCGATATCTTAATTGAAAGCCGTTGATCGCCAACTCAAACCTCTTGGAAGTGCTCCAGGATATTCGGGAAATTAAACTAGATGCTTACAAAGAATACTTATAGCTGGGCAGCTTGCTGCTTCTTGCTCTTGTCAGCACCATTATCAGCTATGGACTTCCGCCAAGAGGGCTCAGGTCAAGCATGTCGCGATCCAGATGCATGCAAGGCTTGGATAAAAGCGGAGGGTGAGATTACTTCGGATACTCCTTCCCGGCTCCTGGCGTACCTGAAAGCTAATCCATACAGCCCTAGAGTGATTCGCTTTAATTCGCCAGGCGGGGACCTACAAGCAGGAATTATTTTAGGACAGATACTAAGGGAAAGGGGGTTCTCCACCGAGGCGGACGTCTGTGCGTCCGCATGTACCTATGCTTTTCTTGGCGGGATTGAACGCTCATTGACTGGGCCTGGCTCTCGGATTGGAGTCCACCGTTTTTATCAAAGCAATGCCGTCATGGAGCCCACCACCAAGCAGTACACCGGGGAAGACCTTGATGATATACAACGGATCATGGCTGGTCTGATGCTTTACTCAATAGAGATGGGAGTGGACCTTCGCCTCATTGCTCTCACGGCAGAGGCCGGCCCTCATGAAATGCGTTGGCTTTCCCAGCAGGAAGCGCTTGATCTCAATGTAGTTTATGAGCCGAATAAGTGGTTGCCTTGGAAGATTGAAGGCGGCTTTGGCAACGATCCTTTGCTCGCCATCTCACAGACTCAGGACGGCAAGAAATCCATGCAACTAGGTTGCACCGATGACGGACCTTATCTGACATTGACGGATGAAGAAACGGAGCCTGCTTGGTTCCAGCAATGTACATCAGGACCTGAGAGGGCTTATCACCCGATCTTAGGGCTTCGTTCTCTAATGAAGACCACGCATGTGAGGCCTTGGCACGAAACTGGTGCCGCAATCATGTTTTTCCTGCCTTGGGGGAAAATGGACTTTTCAAACCCATCACTATTTTCCGACACAGGGAATTACCCAATGGCCTGTATCGACATAAATTCAACCTATGCTGGCACGACAGCTCGCATACAAAAAATGGTTGAAGCAGTTTTATCGAGCTGTAATACCCAGCAGTGAGTTGAAGGAATAGGGCCTTGTTACCTCACGCGCGTACTGCTGTAAAAATTATCAAAGTTCTTTCGTAAGCGTCCGGCGAACCCACCTTCCGAACTCCAGCATTAAGGGCGATGGTGTCCGCGTATTTTTAAGCGGACGCGATCACCCTTATCGCCAGGATTTCCATGCGCCAACGAAGCTCTTACCCAAAACCGTTCAAGGCCCAGGTCGTTCAGGAATGCCTGCAACCTGGCGCAACGGTGTCCAGTGTCGCCATCAGCCACGGTATCAATGCCAACGTCATCCGCAAATGGCTGCCGCTCTATCGAGATCAGCCCACAGCGGCTTCACTACCGGCATTCGTCCCACTAAAAGCCGCGCCTAAACGGCCAGTCGAAGCGTCAGTGGTCATTGAACTGCCCATGGCCGGGCAAGTAATCACGGTGAAATGGCCAGCCTCAGATCCTGAGAGCTGCGCGCAATTTATTCGGGCTGTCGTTCAATGATCCGCATTGATGCGATCTGGCTGGCCACCGAACCGATGGATATGCGCGCCGGTACGGAGACAGCATTGGCCCGGGTGATCGCGGTGTTCGGTGCGGCGAAGCCGCACTGCGCTTACCTCTTCGCCAATCGCCGGGCTAACCGGATGAAAGTGCTGGTGCACGACGGTATGGGCGTCTGGCTTGCCGCGCGAAGACTGAATCAAGGCAAGTTCCACTGGCCCGGCATTCGCCATGGATGCGAGGTCGAACTCGACAGTGAGCAACTCCAGGCCTTGGTGCTGGGCCTGCCGTGGCAGCGCGTTGGTGCAGGCGGTGTGATCAGCATGCTGTAATCGCCGTGCATTTGGCCGGTCTACGTGTCGTCCTCACGTGCCTGCTCTGGGAAAATCGGCGACATGACTTCCTCGCCCAACCTCGACCAGATGACCCCGGAACAGCTTCGTGCCTTGGCGGCACAGGCGTTGCAGTTGCAGTCTCAGGTCGAGGCGATGAGCAGGAAGATCCAGAATGATGAAATCCTCATCGAACAGTTCAAGTTCGAAATTGCCCTGCTCAAACGGCACAAGTTTGCCAAGCGCAGCGAGCAAATCAGCCCAGCACAAGGCAGCTTGCTGGATGACCTGCTCGATACTGATCTTGAAGCGATCGAGGCAGAGCTGAAACAGCTTCTCCCAGTTACGTCACAGGCCGAAGCCCGGCAATCCCCGAAACGTGCGCCATTGCCGCCGCAGTTTCCACGTACCGTGATTCGTCACGAACCCGAGAACACCCAATGCGCCTGTGGCTGCCAACTTCAACGCATCGGCGAAGACGTCAGCGAGAAGCTGGATTACACGCCAGGCGTGTTCACGGTCGAGCAACATGTGCGTGGCAAATGGGCCTGTCGTCATTGCGAAACACTGTCTCAGGCGCCGGTGCCGGCCCAGGTCATCGACAAAGGTATTCCGACCGCAGGCCTGCTGGCCCACGTGATGGTGGCCAAATTTGCCGACCACTTGCCGCTTTATCGGCAGGAGAAAATCTTTGGCCGCGCCGGACTGGCAATCGCTCGCTCGACCTTGGCCCAGTGGGTCGGGCAAACCGGCGTGCGGCTCCAGCCGCTGGTCGATGCACTGCATGAAGCGGTGCTGAACCAGGGCGTGATTCACGCTGACGAAACACCGGTTCAAATGCTGCGCCGGGCGAGAAGAAAACTCACCGTGCCTACGTCTGGGCCTACAGCACTACGCCGTTTTCGGCACTCAAAGCGGTGGTGTATGACTTCAGCCCAAGCCGTGCTGGCGAACATGCACGCAACTTCCTGGGCGACTGGAACGGCAAGCTGGTCTGCGACGACTTCGCTGGATACAAGGCCGGTTTTGAACAAGGCATCACTGAAATCGGCTGCATGGCTCATGCTCGTCGCAAATTCTTCGATCTACACGTGGCGAACAAAAGCCAGCTGGCCGAACAGGCGCTGCACTCGATAGGCGGCTTGTACGAGATCGAACGCCAGACGCGGGACATGAGTGATGAAGATCGTTTTCGAATACGTCAGGAACTGGCGGTACCGATCAGCAAAACACTGCATGACTGGATGTTGGCCCAGCGCGACCTGGTGCCCAACGGCTCAGCCACAGCCAAAGCCCTCGACTACAGCCTGAAACGCTGGGTAGCGCTGACGCGCTACCTGGGCGATGGGGCTGTGCCTATCGACAACAACCAGGTCGAGAACCAGATACGGCCATGGGCACTCGGACGCTCGAACTGGTTGTTTGCCGGGTCGTTGCGCAGCGGCAAACGAGCAGCTGCGATCATGAGTTTGATCCAGTCGGCGCGCATGAATGGGCATGATCCGTATGCCTATCTCAAAGATGTACTGACGCGGCTGCCGACACAGCGGGCCAGTGAGATCACTGATTTGTTGCCGCATAAGTGGGGTAAATAGTCTGGGCTAATCCTACAGCCGCTTCTCCATAACGATGGTGCGCTCCGCCCCATGAAACTCGTCGCGGATTTTTTGATAACCCAACGCGGTATAAAACCTTTCAGCTGTAATCGACGATGGCACACGTACAGCTCCAACTCCTGCGCTGGCAGCAGTTGCATGAATGACATCCATCAAATGCCGCCCGATACCGCCTTTTTGGTGAGCCGGGTCAACGAAAACACTTCTGACCACATCACCGTCGAGACCGGCAGTGCCAATAATGTTTTCGCCCAACAAGGCTACGAAGACCTTACGCTTCGTAAGCTGTGTGGTGATGGCTTCAGGAGAAAAGCTTTGCTCAACCTGAGCGATCACATCAGGCGGATAGTCCTGTGAATTTGACTCACGCAGGGCGGCAATAACTACGCGGCTTATCGCTACTGCATCTCTGCTCGTGGCGGGACGAACGTGACATTCCATGCTGAGACCTCAATCCTAAAGGACTACAGCTTAGCGCATCGCAATGTGCCTTCCCCGGATGCATACTTCGGGACGAGCTGTTGCGAATGTTTTCAAATGCCGCAGGTGAGTTCGCCGGACGCTTACGTTCTTTCTCACTTTAGAGCATCTCAAAATCATCAACTTCTTTTAGGGATGCAGAAAACTCTTCACTGGTCTTGAAAGCGAACCAGCTCACGTTTGAGCTTCTCCTTGATGGCCAGGCGCACAAACTCCGATCGGTTGCCCTCGGCCGGATGCCTGCTACCAAAGGGATAGCGGATCAGTTGGTCGATGGCCTCCATCGTATCGACCTCTACGGACAGGATCAGGCGAGTCTTTGGCTTCTCCTTGAACAGCCGATTCTTACTCATCGCTTACTCCTCAAAACTAACTTTTCCTAACTGCTCATGGGGTTTGCCTTTCGGCCCCGTCGACAGCCCGCCATGCAGGCGGCATCGCCCACTGGCGTGCAGGTCGCGCCGCTTACAGGGCGCTCCTGCTCGTGTCCTAGCGCCGCAGGTCAGGCCCCACAGCGCCTCGGGGAAGGGCATGCTCTTCGGTGGCGGGTATTGATAGCCGTTTTCGCGCCAGGCGGCGAACCTGGCGGCCTTCTGCTTGAAATGCTGCCGCCATTGATGGCGGAGTTCGGCTTGGTCGTCGGTCATGGTCTGCTCCGGGTATTCAGCTATGGCCAAAGCCGGCATGGCGCCGGCCTGCCCCCTCGGGTGACCTTCCGGGCGTTGCGCATGGGCTCGCTGGTGGCCTCTGGTGCGCGCTTCAATTGTTAGCACGGGCGCCGTGCTGCCGGGCCTTGCGGCGGCTCTACGACGGCCTGCGCGTCATTGGCTACGCACAGGTCGGCCAGAAGCTCGGCGCGGTGGTTGCGAACGAACTGGCGAAGGCCTGCCGTGATGCGATCCGCCGGGGTGACGCGCAGCCACTCGCCTTCCTGCTCGGCGGCCAGGCCAGCCCGATGCAAGTAGTTCAAGGCGGCCATGTTCAGAAGTACTCCCCACCGTCACTGGGCTGGCCATGATCGGCAGCCAGCTTGGGGGGTGACCCACTCTGCGCCGATTGCGCCAATGGTGTTCGGCGCTGCGCCGTTCGTGTTTGGCGCACTGGCGCAAGCATCCCAATGCGCTGCGCCGATGCGCTGGGGGGTTATAGGGGGGTGGCGCGACGCACTTTCGACGCTCGGGATTGGCGCAACTTCGACAGGCTCGGCGGTCGCATCAGCACTCTGGATCAGCGCATTTTCGACCTGCTCGGCGGCCACGTCCGGCAGCTCGACCGGCTCCAGGCGTTCGCGCGTTTTGCGCTGGGGTGTCTTGTACTCGACGCGCCGAATGCGCCCGACGCGGATCAGCGCAGTAATGGCGCGTGCGGCGCGCTGCCCTCCCGCCTTGCCCCGGAAGGTCTGCCCGTACTCTGGCAGCGACTCCAACGCCTTCATGGCTGAATGGGCTCCGGGGGTGATATTGGCCGGCACGCTGATACCTGCATCATGGGCGGCCTTCATCGCCCGGATGATCTCTGCGCGGTCGAAGTCTTCAGCGGTCAATCCGTCGCCCTGTACGCCAGCTTCGGGCACAGGAACGCCATGCACGAACGTGACTGGCACAGGTTCGGCACGTACGCTCAGGTTGGCCTTTTCATGCGCCAGCAAAATGCGCCCGTCTTCTTCCAGCAGTGCTAGGCGCGACCGGGCGCTGTTGTGCCAAGCAGTACTCCCGCTGTAGCTGTTGCCATTGGCATTACCCTTGGCGGCGGCCTTGTCGATATGCGCCAGCAACACCACAGCAGCATTGTGCTGGCGAGCAAGGGTGGCCAGACCTCGCACAAAGGCGCGTACGGTGCGGCGACTGTTCTCATTGGCATCGAAGGCGTCGGAAGCGTTATCGATAATGATCAACCCAGCGTCCCCGGCATGGCTCGACAGCTCGCGGAAAGCCGGAGTGAAGATCGGTGCCGTGTTGAAGCCATCGCCCTCGGTCATCAGCGCAGAAAAGGTCTGGGTTCCGTCCAGCAGGCGCAGTCCAGCAAGTACCCGCGTAGCCGGCAGCCGGTATGCCTCGATGATCCGGCGCAGGCGAAGCCGCACGATGCTGGCCTCATCCTCCAGGCTCACGAACAGGACGGGCGATTGCTCGACCTCCAGACCGGCGAACGGCAGGCCGCACGCCACATGCGCGCCGATGGCCAAGGCCAGGCTCGATTTGCCGATCCCTCCATGCCCGCCGAACAGGGTCACATGCCGGCGCGGCATCCACGGTTTTACGGCATGGCGCATAGGCTCCAGGCAGGCGCTCATCACGTCGCCTAGGGGCACCTCGACAAGTGCGGGTCGGGGCGGCCCTGGCTGGCTACCCAGCTCTGCTAGCAGGCGGTCGAGCTGGTCGATTCGTTCCTGTGCCAGCGCCAGCCGGGCGGTGCTTTCGTCGCTCAGATTGCCGGTCTTGGATTCCCCCTTCGCAGCCTCGATAACCAGTGCCTCGAAGCGGCGTTCGGCTTCCAGCTTGTTGCGCCGGTACTGCTGGCGCTGCTCTTGACTCAGGTTATCGGGGAACAGGTCGCGCAGCTCCAGGCCGACAGCGGCCAGCACGTCGCGCGTCTCGCAGCCGGCGTAGCAGTGGACCAGGGCGCGGCCATCGTTACCGCGTGAAAGGCTCAGGGATGGGGAATTGTCTTGATGCGCCGGGCATCGGGCCATGTACCGCGCGCCGTGAAGCTTAACGCCTTCCAGACGCGACAGCAGCAGGTCAAGCGGGTCGCCGTGGTAATGGGTCATCAGCGCAACGCCTCCAGGGTGAACAGGCCAACCACAGCGGCAAGCGCCAGCAGTTCGACGGCCAGCGGGTGACGGTGAAGCCAGGCGGCGGCATTCATCAGGCAATAGGGGATCAGCCCGCCACGGGGGCGGGTATGCATGTTCGACATGGGATCAGCCCTCAGTGGGGGGGCGGGTGGTGCGCTTCAGGTAGGCCAACACCTGGCGGGCCTTGTCGTGCTCACTGGCCGGAAGGCTGTAGCGGTTGACGATGCCCGGCTTGCCCCAGCGGTTCGGGACACGCTCAGGCTGGCGCTTGAAGATCAGCCCGTGACGGTTGGCCAGTACGGAAATGGTGCTGTTCAGGCAGTGGTCGCCTAGGTCTTCGGCTTCGAAGCGGTTGGCGCTGGCACCAGTCAGTAGGTGGGCCAGAATGCGGGCGATCTTGGTCGCAGATTCGGTGCTAGACTGGCCTTGCGACGGGCTGCTCCGCTGGTATTGGGGGGCGGCCTTTTTCATGCGCGCACCTCGCCAGTATGGCTGGCGGTTCGGCTGGCCAGGAACTCGGCAAGGTCGCTGATGCGGTACTTCACCAAGCGGCCTACCTTGAGGAAAGGCAGGTTGTAGCGACCTGTCGAACGCCACACTGCGAGGGTGTTTGGTCTAACTCCAAGAACATCTGCGGCTTGCTTGTCGTCTACCTGAGCAGGCGGATTTAGCAGGTCATAGCCGAGTGCTGCGAGAATTTCAGCCTTGATTGCGTCAATGTTGGGTTGCATTGGGGAAACTCCATATCGCTGTATATAACGGAGTCCATTCTTGCTAGCCACTTTGGGTTAGGCCGACGCACCCAACCTGCTACCCACTACCTGGGTTTGTTTTATTGATTCTTTTGCGGATCGTCTCTATTGAGTCAGGAAGGCCCAGGCTCTCTTTCACTAACTGCGCAAGCTGTCGGGTCGTAGCAGGACGTTGCCGTCCCGCCTGAATTTCAGCGGCGGCCTCGCGCCATCGCTGATGCTCATCAGCCCTGGCATTTCCGCGCTCTTGGTTCCTCTTGGCAAATTCCCGATTCCGTTCGCGGTAAAATGCTCCTAGAGCTTCGTCTGATTGATTGGGGGGCTTTGCAAGGCTGGATGCATCAAATTCTGGCTGAGCTTTCTGTGACTCAATCACCCCAACCAACGCGCTCTCATTGATTGGGAAGTCATGGCCAGCATCCTCAGCCCAATCAAGAAATAGCTTGAGTTCCATCAGCGTGAAAGGAAAAGCGAGCACCGGTTCGCCCGGCCTTCCTCTAGGGTGGTCAAGCAAGCCTTCGCGCTCAGCTTTGGTTAAGGAGGCCAACACCCAGTCAGGTTGCCGCTTCAAATAGATGCCATCTTCCCCAACCTCAAAACCGCTT
>NZ_JBJJLO010000139.1:0-15281 GCF_046230915.1 Pseudomonas sp. KCJK8993 | reverse complement strand
CGGGGCGCCCCGGGGTTCTCGGGGCCTGGGGGATGTGTATAAGAGACAACCCCGCAAACACGCCTGGGCGTGGCAACTTGCATCAGCAATGATGACCGCCGCCTACGGAAAAAAGCTGTAACCCTTGCCCCATTGAAACCCGCCATGACCCGCCCCATCTAACCCTGCATAGCCCATCGTGCAGGAGCCTCCATGAGCGATCAGCAAGAATTCCCCGAAGATCCGCGTGACTACGTCGAGCCGGATGCAACCGAACATCCGGTCGCCCATGGCACCGACCTGGCGCTGCCGGGGCAAAGGCTTCCGGACAAGGTCTACATCATCCCGATCCACAACCGGCCGTTCTTCCCGGCCCAGGTCCTGCCGGTCATCGTCAATGAAGAGCCCTGGGCCGAGACCCTGGAGTTGGTGAGCAAGTCCGAGCATCACTCCCTGGCCCTGTTCTTCATGGATACCCCCCAGGAAGACCCACGACATTTCGACACTTCGGCGCTGCCGGAGTACGGCACCCTGGTCAAGGTCCACCACGCCAGCCGTGAGAACGGCAAGCTGCAGTTCGTCGCCCAGGGCCTGACCCGGGTGCGGATACGCACCTGGCTCAAGCACCATCGCCCGCCTTACCTGGTGGAAGTCGAATACCCGCGCCAGCCCGCCGAGCCCACCGACGAAGTCAAGGCCTACGGCATGGCGCTGATCAACGCGATCAAGGAACTGCTGCCGCTCAACCCGCTGTACAGCGAAGAGTTGAAGAACTACCTCAATCGCTTCAGCCCCAACGATCCATCGCCGCTGACCGACTTCGCCGCCGCCCTGACCTCCGCCACCGGCAACGAGTTGCAGGAAGTGCTCGACTGCGTGCCCATGCTCAAGCGCATGGAGAAAGTCCTGCCGATGCTGCGCAAGGAAGTGGAAGTCGCACGGCTGCAGAAAGAAATTTCCGCCGAGGTCAACCGCAAGATCGGCGAGCATCAGCGCGAGTTCTTCCTCAAGGAACAACTCAAGGTGATCCAGCAGGAACTGGGGCTGACCAAGGACGATCGCAGCGCCGACCTGGAACAGTTCGAGCAGCGCCTGCAGGGCAAGGTCCTGCCACCCCAGGCGCAGAAACGCATCACCGAGGAAATGAACAAGCTGTCGATCCTCGAGACCGGCTCGCCGGAATATGCGGTCACCCGCAACTACCTGGAATGGGCCACCGCCGTGCCTTGGGGCATCTATGGCCAGGACAAGCTCGACCTCAAGCACGCGCGCAAAGTGCTGGACCAGCACCACGCTGGCCTGGACGACATCAAGAACCGCATCCTCGAGTTCCTCGCGGTGGGTGCGTACAAGGGCGAGATCAGCGGCTCCATCGTGCTGCTGGTGGGTCCGCCCGGCGTGGGCAAGACCAGCGTCGGCAAATCCATCGCCGAATCCCTGGGCCGCCCCTTCTACCGCTTCAGCGTCGGCGGCATGCGCGATGAGGCCGAGATCAAGGGCCACCGCCGCACCTACATCGGCGCCCAGCCGGGCAAGCTGGTGCAGGCTCTGAAGGAAGTGGAGGTGATGAACCCGGTGATCATGCTCGACGAGATCGACAAGATGGGCCAGAGCTACCAGGGCGATCCGGCCTCGGCACTGCTGGAGACCCTCGACCCGGAGCAGAACGTCGACTTCCTCGACCACTACCTGGACCTGCGCATGGACCTGTCCAAAGTGCTGTTCGTGTGCACCGCCAACACCTTGGACTCGATCCCCGGGCCGCTGCTGGACCGCATGGAAGTGATTCGCCTGTCGGGTTACATCACCGAGGAAAAACTCGCCATCGCCAAGCGCCACCTATGGCCCAAGCAACTGGCGAAGGCCGGGGTGGCCAAGGCCAGCCTGGGCATCAGCGACAGCGCCCTGCGCACGGTGATCGACAGCTATGCCCGGGAAGCCGGGGTGCGCCAGCTGGAGAAGCAACTGGGCAAGCTGGTGCGCAAGGCCGTGGTGCGGCTGCTGGACGAACCGGACGCCCGTATCAAGATCGGCCCCAAGGACCTGGAGGCGTCCCTGGGCATGGCGGTGTTCCGCAACGAACAGGTGCTCAGTGGCGTCGGGGTCATCACCGGGCTGGCCTGGACCAGCATGGGCGGGGCGACCCTGCCCATCGAGGCCACGCGCATTCATACCCACAACCGCGGCTTCAAGCTCACCGGCCAGCTGGGCGATGTGATGAAGGAGTCGGCGGAAATCGCCTACAGCTACGTCAGCTCGCACCTCAAGCAGTTCGGTGGCGACAGCAAGTTCTTCGACGAAGCCTTCGTCCACTTGCACGTACCCGAAGGCGCCACGCCCAAGGATGGCCCCAGCGCCGGGGTGACCATGGCCAGCGCCCTGCTGTCCCTGGCTCGTAACCAGCCACCGAAGAAAGGGGTGGCCATGACCGGCGAGCTGACGCTCACCGGCCACGTGCTGCCCATTGGCGGGGTACGCGAGAAGGTGATTGCCGCGCGCCGGCAGAAGATCCACGAGCTGATCCTGCCGGAGCCCAACCGTGGGCACTTCGAGGAACTGCCGGACTACCTCAAGGAAGGCCTCACCGTGCATTTCGCCAAGCGCTTCGCCGACGTGGCCAAGGTACTGTTCTAACCCGGGCCCTGCAGGAGCGGGGCTTGCCCGCGACGAAAACGACGCACGGTACCTGACGTACCGCGTCGTCGTTCATCGCGAACCAGCTTCGTTCCTGCAACCGCCCAGCCCCGCCACACATTTCTCCATCTTCAGTTATGCTCGCCGTTCGTCGTGAATGATCGGAGCTTCCTGACCCATGCCCGCCAACCGCCTGCTTATCTTGCTCAGCGTTGCCCTGCTGGCCGCCTGCGCGAGCCAACCCAAGCAAAACGTCACCGTGGAAAACCAGAGTGAGTGCCCGCTGCAGCTGCACAACGGCCAGAACTTGATCGTCACCCTGCCGAGCAACCCCACCACGGGCTATCGCTGGGCGATCCAGGACTCGGCGGGCGGCATCCTGCGCAAGGTCAGCCCGGAGGTCTACAGCAATCCGGATGACACCGGCCTGGTCGGCAGCGGCGGCTTCTCCACCTGGCGTTTCCAGGCCTTCGCCAACGGCACGGGCCGCCTGCTGCTGACCTACCAGCAGCCCTGGGCGCCGGAGGAAGCGCCGGTCAAGGCCTTCGACTGCTCGATCATGGTCAATTGACATGGGCTGGCTAATCCTTGCGCTGATGGGCGCCGCGACCTTCATCTACGGCACCGCCATACATGCCACCCTGCTCTGCCTGCTGGTCAAGCCCCTGCCGGTACTGGCCCTGCTGGGCTGGCTGCACGATGCGCCCTCGGGGGACTACCGGCGCTGGATCATCATCGGCCTGCTGTTCTCGGTGCTGGGGGACATCCTGCTGGCCTGGCCCATGGACCTGTTCGTGTTCGGCCTGGGCGCCTTCCTGGTGGCCCACCTGGCCTACCTCAAGGCCTACCTGAGCGACTGCCGGCGCCTGGCGCCGCTGCCGCTGCTGCTGGCCCTGGCCATCGGCGTGGCGTTGCTGAGCGTGCTGATCGCCCATGGCCTGGGGCCGCTGCTGGTGCCGGTGATCGTCTATGCCCTGACCATCAGCGCCATGCTCTGGCGGGCCCTGGCGCGGCTGGGCACGGCGGTGCCCAAGCGTTCGGCGGCCCTGGCCGCGCTCGGTGCCTTGAGCTTCGCCTTCTCCGACAGCCTGATCGGCCTGAGCCGCTTCGTCGCCGCCTTCGATGCCGCGCCCTACCTGATCATCATCTTCTACTGGCTGGGCCAGTGGGGCATCGCCGCTTCGGCCTTCAGCCAGAAGCCGCGCTAGCCCCGGGATGGGCGACACCCATTGTCGCCCTAGCCTTCCCAGGCCTTATCGCAGCCAGCCACAGCGGCTACAATGCCGCCCCTCTTTTTTATCGCCATCGCTGGAACCGCCGTGAGCAAAGAACCCGACCGCCTATTCGCCCAGCCCCTGGCCCAGGTGCCCGACTTCGCCTTCAACGAAGACGTGGTGCGGGTCTTCCCGGACATGATCAAGCGCTCGGTACCCGGCTACCCGACCATCGTCGAGAACCTCGGGGTCCTGGCGGCGCAGTTCGCCCAGCCCCACAGCGTGCTCTACGACCTCGGGGCGTCCCTCGGGGCGGTGACCCAGGCCTTGCGTCGCCATGTGCGCAGCGATGGCTGCCGGGTGATCGCCGTGGACAACTCGGCGGCCATGGTCGAGCGCTGCCGGGAATACCTCAACGGCCAGGACTCGATGTTCCAGGAGCTTTTGCCCGTGCAAGTGGTGGAGGGCGATATCCTGGCCCTGGAGTTCCAGCCGGCCTCGGTGGTGGCGATGAACTTCACCTTGCAGTTCATCGCCCCTGAACAGCGCCAGGCCTTGCTGACGCGCATCCGCCAGGCACTGCTGCCCGGCGGCGCGCTGATCCTCTCGGAAAAGCTGCGCTTCAACGACGTCCAGGAACATGAGCTGCTCACCGACCTGCACGTCGCCTTCAAGCGCGCCAATGGCTACAGCGAACTGGAGATTGCCCAGAAGCGCAGCGCCATCGAGAACGTCATGAAGCCCGACAGCCTCGAGGAACACCGCGAACGCCTGCTGGCCGCCGGCTTCTCGAAAGTCGTGCCCTGGTTCCAATGCCTTAATTTCGCTTCGTTGATTGCCCTGCCATGATCGATCTGTCCCCCCTGGCCCGCCATCTGGTGGGCACTCCCCTGGCCGTCTGGGCCCAGGGCCTGCAAGCGCAACTCGATGCCAAGATGGAAAAGGGCCATGGCGACCTGGCCCGCTGGCAGAGCGCGCTGGACGCCCTGCCGGACGTGCGCCCCAGTGAAATCGACTTGCTCAATGGCCTGGTCCTGGACAGCGACTGCGACGCCGCGACCCGCGAGCGGATGCGCACTGCCCTGATGGGCCTGAGCCCCTGGCGCAAGGGCCCGTTCGACCTGTTCGGCGTGCATGTGGACACCGAGTGGCGCTCGGACTGGAAGTGGTCGCGAGTCGCGCCGCACCTTGACCTGCACGGCAAGCGCATCCTCGATGTCGGCTGCGGTAACGGCTACTACATGTGGCGCATGCTCGGCGCCGGTGCCGACAGCGTGATCGGCGTCGATCCGAACTGGCTGTTCTTCTGCCAGTTCCAGGCGGTGCAGCGCTACCTGGAACAACCCAAGGCCTGGCACCTGCCGTTCCCGTTCGAGGACCTGCCGCCGAACCTCGAGGGTTTCGACACCGTGTTCTCCATGGGCGTGTTCTACCATCGCCGCTCGCCCATCGAGCACCTGCTGGCGCTCAAGGACTGCCTGGTCAAGGGGGGTGAACTGGTGTTGGAGACCCTGGTGGTCGAAGGCGACCAGCAGCAGGTGCTGGTGCCGCAAGACCGTTACGCGCAGATGCGCAACGTGTGGTTCCTGCCATCGGTGCCGGCCCTGGAACTGTGGCTGCGCCGCGCCGGGTTCAGCGACGTGCGCTGCGTGGACGTCAACCTGACCAGCGTGCAGGAACAGCGGGCCACCGAGTGGATGAAGTACCAGTCCCTGAGCGACTTCCTCGATCCCGCCGACCACCGCAAGACCATCGAAGGCCTGCCGGCGCCGATGCGCGCCGTGATCGTCGCCAGGAAATGAATCCCCCGTATCCGTAGGATGCGAGGCTGGCCCTCTATAGCGATATCGAACACCACACCCGGTTCAAGGTGAGCATGCCCGGGCTGGCGTCATCGCGAGCAAGCTTCGCTCCTGCAGGGGGGTGTTCAGTCGCGGCTGGCCCGCCGTGCCTTGAAGAACTCGCTGAGCACCGTGCCGCACTCCTCGGCCAGCACCCCACCTTCGTACAGCACCCGGTGGTTGAGAAAGCCCTGGGTGAAAAACTGCCCCTGGCTCTGCACGATGCCCGCCTTGGGCTCCAAGGCGCCGTAGACCACCCGGGCGATACGTGAATGGACGATCAGCCCGGCACACATGCTGCAGGGCTCCAGGGTGACGTACAGGGTGCTGCCCGGCAGGCGGTAGTTGCTCACCGCCTGGGCTGCGGCGCGAATGGCCACCATCTCGGCATGGGCGCTGGGATCGCTGCCGCTGATCGGGCAGTTGTAGCCGCGACCGATGATCTCGCCGTTGAGTACCAACACCGCACCCACGGGAACCTCCCCGAGGGCGGCCCCTTGGGCAGCCAGGGCCAGGGCCTCGCGCATGAACGCCTGGTCGCGGCTGCGATCGATGATCGGTGCCGGGCGAATCTGGCGCATCACACCACCTCGATCGCGGCCATCAGGCCGGTTTCCATGTGGTCGATCACATGGCAGTGGAACATCCAGGTGCCCGGGTTATCGGCCACCAGCGCCACCTGGGCGCGTTCGTTCTTGCCCAGCAGGTAGGTGTCGGTGAACCAGGGCTCGACGATCTGGCGGCGATTGGAAGCGATCACCTTGAAGCTCATGCCGTGCAGGTGGATAGGGTGCTGGTACTGGGTCATGTTCTTGAGCTCGAAGATGTAGCTCTTGCCCTTCTTCAAGGTGGCGATCGGACGATCGGCGCAGGTCTTGTCGGTGATATCCCAGGCCTGGCCGTTGATCTGCCACAGGCTCGGCGGCTTGCCGTTCTCGGTGTTCACCGAGACCTTGCCGGCCCACTCGAAATTGAAGTTGAGCTTCTCGGCCTTTTCCAGGTCCGGCTCGGCGATGGGGTTGGCCGGCAGCGCCTTGGGCCAGTCGCCGGGGGCTTCGCTGCTGGCCACCGAACGCAGGGTGCCCAGGCGCACGAAGCCATCGCGCAGGGAGATTTCCTCGCCGGCCTCGGGAATGCGGATGGCCAGGCAGATGCGCATGCCCGGGCCGAGCCAGTAGTCGTCGTCCAGCGGGCGCGGGGTGATCGGGTTGCCGTCGAGGGCATAGATCATCGCCTCGCAGTTGCCCTTGAGGTTGAGGCGATAGGTCCAGGTGTTGTCCAGGTTCAGCAGGCGCACCCGCACCACCTGCCCGGCCGGCAGCTCGGTCACCGCCTCGGCCTGGCCGTTGATGGTGATCAGGCGTCCCGCGGTGCCATTGCGTGCGGCCTCGCGCGGTACGCTGAAGGGCATCCAGGCGCCCTGCTCGTCCACGTGCCAGGTCTTCAGGCTCAGGGTGCGCTCATGCTTGAAGCCGGTCGGCTCGCGCTCCTCGACGATCAGTGGGCCGACCAGGCCCCGACCCAGTTCCTCGGAACTGCTGACATGGGGGTGGTACCAGTAGCTGCCGGCATCCGGCACGCGGAACTTGTAGTCGAAGAACTCGCCCGGCTTGACCGGCAGCTGCGAGACGTAGGGCACGCCGTCCATTTCCAGCGGCAGGCGGATGCCGTGCCAATGAATGGTGGTTTCCACCGGCAGGTGGTTGATGAAGCGCACCCGCAACCAGGTGCCCTGGCGGACCCGCAATTCGGTGCCCGGCGCCGACGGCCCGAAGGCCCAGGCCTGGGTCTTGAAACCCGCTACCAGCTCGACATCCAGCGGGGCGGCGATCAACTCGTAGTCGTGCCCGGCATTGTCGTCCGCGACCTTGCCCAGCCAGTAACGCGACGCACCGCCGGCGCCCACGCCAACCACCACCAGACCGGCCAGACCACCGAGTATTTGTCGACGGGTAAAGGACATGGACTCAACTACCTCACGTATCTGCCGCGGGCCCGGGCCCGCAAAAAGGCGAATACGATACACCCGCAGTTGAGAAACAGTAAGGCCGGCGCGGCGACGGGACGCAGATGCAGGGCCGTGGTTGCGCTCAGCCCTGCAGCCCCAGCAACAGATGCACCACCCCGCCTGCCAGGGGCATCACCGCCGGCACTCCAGCCTTGGCCAGGGCAGTGCTGTCGAGCAAGTGCGGGTCATGCAGCTCCAGGCGCAACCGGGTCAGGGCCAGCCATTGCTGGCTCTTGATATTGGCAGGTCCGCCCAATGCCGCCAGCGTCGGTTCATCCAGGGCATGACCGCCAGCCTTGGGCGCTTTCGGCTGGTCGGGCACCAGGTCCGGAGTCAGGGCTTTCCAGAACGCCCGCTGTAGTTTCTCGAACATCTTCAGTTCTCCAGGACCGGTGAGTGAGCGGCAAGCGGTTGGCGATGCAGGCATTCACGCACCTGGGCAGCATCCTCCAGATTAACGATGTGCGCGGCCAGCGCCTGGCACTGGGCCAGGTCCAGCTCCCGCACCCGGGCCTTGATGGCCGGGATCAGCGGCACGCTCACCGACAACTCATCCACCCCCAGGCCCAGCAACAGCGGCACCGCCAGGGTTTCAGAAGCCAGCGCACCGCACACACCGACCCACTTGCCGTGGGCATGGGCGGCCTGGACCGTGGTGGCGATCAGGCGCAGCACCGCCGGGTGGAAGCTGTCAGCCTGGCTGGCCAGGCGCGGATGGTCGCGGTCCATGGCCAGGGTGTACTGGGTCAGGTCGTTGGTGCCGATGGAAAAGAAATCCACTTCCGGGGCGAAGCGATCCGCCAGCAACGCCGCCGACGGCACCTCGACCATGATCCCCAGCCGGGGTGATTGCGCCAGCCCCAGGGCCTGGACCTCCTGCTCCAGCCACTGGCGCGCCTGGCGCAGCTCCGCGAGCTGGCTGACCATCGGCAACATGATGTGCAGGCGGGCCTGCCCGGCGCTGGCCAGGATCGCCCGGAATTGCTCCCGTAGCAGTTCCGGACGCGCCAGGCACAGGCGAATGCCGCGCAGGCCGAGAAAGGGGTTGGCCTCGCTGTCCATCGGCACATAGGCCAGGGGTTTGTCGCCGCCCACATCCAGGGTGCGCACCACCAGGTTGCGTTCGGGCCCCAGGGCCTGGGCGATGGTCCGATAGGTGGCTGCCTGTTCCTGCGGGCTCGGCGCCTGGGTGCGGTCCTGGTAGAGAAACTCCGAACGCAACAGGCCGACACCATCGCCCCCCAGGCTGACGGCCTGCTCGGCCTCCGCCAGGCAGGCAATGTTGGCCGTGACCTCAAGGTGATGACCATCGAGGGTTACCGCCGGCAGCGCCGCCTGGGCCAGGTCCCGGTGCTGGCGCTGGCGTTGTTGTTCGCGCTGGGCATCCAGTTGCCGCAGCAATTGCGGGTCAGGGTCCGAGTGCAGTTCGCCACGATCGGCATCCAGCAGTACCGGCGTACCGTCGGCCAGGGACAGCACCTGGGGCGACAGGCCACAGAGCGCCGGTAGCCCCAGGGCTCGGGCCAGGATCGCCACATGGCTGGTGGCGCCACCGCCCACGGTGACAAAACCCAGCACCCGGGTGGTATCCAGGCTCGCGGTTTGCGAAGGGGTCAATTGCTCGGCCACCAGGATGGCCTGGTCCGGCAGGTCCATGGCCTGTTCCCGCACGCCAAGAATCAGCTCCAGTACCCGCTGGCCAACATCCGCCAGATCCACCGCACGCTCAGCCAAGAGGCTGCTGCCCAGGCTTTGGAACAGCTCGGCGGTGACCTCGATGGCGCTGTTCCAGGCAAAGGCGGCGCTCTTGCCGCTGGCGATCAGCGACTCGGCCTGCTCCAGCAGGCTCGGGTCGTCCAGCAACTCCTGGTGCGCGCGGAAGATGTTCTGTTGCGCTTCACCCGGGGCATCGTCCCGCAGCCGTTGCAGGGCACTGGCCGCCTGGCGCAGGGCCCGCGCCAGGGCTTGGCGCTCCTGCTGCGGACGGGTTGCCTGTTCAATGATTTGCAAGCGCGGCGGCGCCACTTGCCGCACCTGGCCGAAGGCCGAGCCCGGTGAAGCACAGACCCCGCGCAGGATGGCCCCTGGCACATCATCCGATACAGCTGGGGATACGGCTTTGGGCAGCGCAGCGACCGGCTCCCCACAGCCGGAGGCCAGCAGCGCCACCAGGGCCTGGATCGCCTGCTCGGCATCCGTGCCCACGGCACTGACCTGCAAGGCATCGCCCTGGACCGTCTGCAAGGCCATGATCGATACCAGGGACTTGGCGTTGGCCGTATCGCTGCGCCGGTGCAGGCAAATGTTCGCGGCAAAACCCTTGGCAGCCTGGGCCAGCAGGGCCGCCGGACGCGCATGCAGGCCCTGGGGATTGCCCAGGATCAGTGGCTTGGAAAACAGCGCCTCGCCCTCGGCAGCAGGGGTCTGGGCAGGGGCCTGGGCAGCCAGGTCAAGCTGTAGCAGCGGCTGGCCCTGTTCCACCAACCGGCGCTCATCCACCAGTGCGCTCACCGGCTCGCCGCTGACCACCAGCATCAGGGTCAGCAGGCTGCGGGCATGCAGGGCCAGGTAGTCGGCATCGAACTCGATCAGCGCCTGTCCCGCCGCCACCTGCTGGCCTTCGTGGACCAGGCAGGTGAATCCCTTGCCCGCCAGGTTCACCGTGTCCAGCCCGATGTGCATCAGCACCTGCTGGCCCTGCTCGCCGGTAATGCTCACCGCATGGCCACTGGGCTGCAGGTTGCTGACCATTCCGGACAGTGGCGCGCAGAGGGTCTGGGAGGTCGGGTCGATGCACATGCCGTCGCCGATCGCCCGGCTGGAAAACACCGGGTCCGGCACCTGTTCCAGGGGCAGCAGCAGCCCGGACAGGGGCGCGAGCAATTGCAAGGGTTGGGTTATGGCCATGACGTCACCTGCTGTTGATTCCTTGAAATGCCGATGGGGCGCGAGCCCCGGGAGCATCGCTTATTTCCACCAGTACTCAACCTGCAAACCGAGATTCGCCCCATGTCGGGCGCTGCCGAATGCACCGCTGTCGGACAGCGCGGAGCCGGCCGCCAGTTGATTGGCCGCACGCTGGGCCGCCTCGTTCCAGCTGGCATAGGTGTAATACAAGCGCACCTCGGGACGGGCCCAGAACTCCGGCCCCTTGGGCGACCAGGTCGGGGCGAAGGTGAACTTGCTGAGCTTGCGCGTGCCCCCGGGGGCCTCCACCTGATCGTGGCCGAACTCAGCCACCAGCTTGAACTGCTCGGTGATGGCATAGGCCGGGCGCACGCCGAGGGAGATCCAGTTCTGGTCCTGGCCGTCGGGACGGATGTCCTTCTGATAGACCGCCTCAAACTGACCGCCGAAGCGCGGGGTCAGTTGCCAGTCGAAAAACTCCACCAGGCGATAGCTCTTGTTGCTGTCATCCAGATAGGAGTTGCCGGTATAACCCAGGCCGGTGCCCGGGCCTTCGCCGTATTGCAGGGCGAGCTTGTTCTTGCCGCCCAGAAAGCCCTGTTGCACATGCTGGGTGGTGACCGCCCAGCCACTGTGGGCGCCACGGCGATCGGGCTTTTCCAGGTAGCTCAGGCCCAGTTCCAGCTCGCCGCCGGGATTGCTCTGGAAGCCGGCGACGTTGAAGTCGTGACGGGTCACCGCCTGCTTCTGGTAGAGGTTGTCCTTGCGGGAAAAGGCATAGCTGTATTTCAGGTCGCCGATGCGCACGTCCTCGACCCCGCCGCCGGTGGCGCTCTGGTTCCAGTAGTAGAAGTCGGAGATATGGATGTCGTTACGCTTGTAGTAACGACGCCCGGCCCACAGCGAACCGCCATTGAGGCTGGGCAGCTTGGACCACTGGGCATACATCTGCGGCATGCGCGCCGAGCCATTCTCCCCCCGGAAGGTCAGGTTGCGATCGTAGCGGTTGTTGAGCGAGGCCATGCCATCGACGCTGAGCACCGAGCCGTCCTCGAGGGTGTACAGATCCTGGCGCAGCTCCAGCTCGGCGTACTGTTCGCATTCGTTGCCCAGGCGGTATTTGGATGGCGCGCCGGGCAGCTGGAAGCACGATTGCGAACCACTGTTGACCGACGTACCGAGGCCGCTGCGCAGGTAGCCGGAAAACTCCAGGGCCTGGACCGGATAGGGCAAGGCCAGGCACAGGCAGGACGCCGCCAAACCGCGATTGATCGTTGTTTTCATAAGCCACCCCATTATTTTTATTGTGATGTTGGCAACCCCGGGCATCGGCTGGCCGGCGATCGAGGCCCCCGCACCGGCCCTGGTACAGCGCATGCCTGGCAAACGGCAAAAACCACCTGGCTACTAGGCGTCGGCCAGGTGCAGGACGAAGGACTCATAGGGCCGCAGCAGCAACTGCCGGCTGCGCATGGCATCGCCCGGGTAGTTGCTGATCAGCAGCCGCTGTTGCATGCCCGGCTCGATAATCTGCGACGACAATTGGACCTCGCACGGCGCGCCATAGAAGTTGTTCACCACCAACAGGCGCTCGCCCCGCCCTTCGCGCACGTAGATCCAGACCTGCGGGTGGTCGGGCAACAACTGGCGGTAGATGCCGTGCTGGATCAACGCCTGCTCACGGCGCAAGGCGATCAACCGACGATAGTGGTGCAACACCGATTGCGGGTCCTCTTGCTGCGCCTCGACATTGATCTGGCCGGCATTGGCCGCGACCTCGATCCACGGCTCGACGCTGCTGAAACCGGCGTTGGCCCCGGCACTCCACTGCATGGGGGTGCGCCCGTTGTCCCGGGACTTCTGCTGGATCGCCGCCATGATCTGTTGCGGGTCTTCACCGGCCTCGCGCTTGAGGCGGTAGATGTTCAGGGTCTCGACGTCGCGGTATTGCTCGATACGCTGGAAATGCGGATTGGTCATGCCCAGCTCTTCGCCCTGGTAGACGAAGGGCGTGCCCTGCAGCAGGTGCAAGGCGGTGGCCAGCATCTTGGCCGATACCACCCGATGCTCGCCGTCGTCGCCGAACCGCGACACCACCCGGGGCTGGTCGTGATTGCACCAGAACAACGCGTTCCAGCCGCCACCGGCCTGCATGCCGCACTGCCAATCGGAAAGAATGCGCTTGAGTTCGAGGAAGTCGAAATCGGCCCGCAGCCACTTCTGCTGGTTGGGGTAGTCCACCTTCAGGTGATGGAAGTTGAAGGTCATCGACAGCTCCTTCGACTCCGGGTTCGAGTAGCGGATGCAGTGCTCCAGGCAAGTGGAGGACATCTCGCCGACATTCACCAGGTCGTGGCCGGCGAACACCTCCCGATGCATCTCCTGCAGGTATTCATGGACGTTCGGGCCGTCGGTATAGAAACGTCGGCCGTCGCTCTGGTCCTCGGGGAAGTCCACCGGCTTGGAGATCAGGTTGATCACATCCAGGCGAAAGCCGCCGACCCCCTTGTCCCGCCAGAAGCGCATCATCTTGAAGACTTCGGCGCGCACCTGGGGGTTGTCCCAGTTCAGATCGGCCTGGGTGTGATCGAACAGGTGCAGGTAGTACTGGCCGGTCTGCGCCTCGTACTCCCAGGCCGAGCCGCCGAACTTGGACTCCCAGTTGTTGGGCTTGTCGCGCCAGATGTAGAAGTCCCGGTAGGGGTTGTCCAGGCTGCTGCGGGCCTGCTGGAACCAGGTGTGCTCGATGGAGGTGTGGTTGACCACGATGTCGAGCATCAACTTGATGCCGCGCTTGCCGGCCTGCTCGATCAACAGTTCGCAGTCGGCCATGCTGCCGTAGCTGGGATCGATGGCGTAGTAGTCGCTGATGTCATAGCCGTTGTCGCGCTGCGGCGAGCGCAGGAACGGAGTCAGCCACAGGCAGTCGATCCCCAGCCAGTGCAGGTAGTCGAGCTTGTCTACCACGCCCAGCAGGTCACCGGTGGCCTGTCCTGAGTGGCTGTGAAAACTTTTCGGGTAGACCTGGTAGATCACCGAGCGCTGCCAGTCTTGCATGGGGTATTCCTTTGGAAAGTGCACAAGCGTTCACCGCCTCGTGCTGGGCCGCTCAGGCCACGCGGTAACCGGGACGGATGATCTTCAGGCTCAGGCCGCAAGTGAGGACGAAGGGCACTACCAGCGCCACGACCATGCCCACGACGAACATCGGGATGTATTGGGGAATGATCGAGATGAACCCCGGCAACCCACCGACGCCGATGGCCGAGGCCTGGACCTTGTTCAGCGAAAGAAAGACGCTGCCCAGGGCCGAGCCGGTCAGCGCGGCGTAGAACGGAAACTTGTAGCGCAGGTTGACCCCGAACATCGCCGGTTCGGTGATGCCGAAATAAGACGAGATCGCCGAGGTCGAGGCCATGCTGCGGTCCCGGGCGTTGCGGCTCATGGTGAATACCGCCAGGGCGGCACTGCCTTGGGCCAGGTTGGACATGACGATCATCGGCCAGATGAAGGTGCCGCCCTGGGTAGAGATCAGTTGCAGGTCGACCGCCAGGAACATGTGGTGCATGCCGGTGATCACCAGCGGCGCATAGAGCAGGCCGAAGATCGCCCCGCCCACCATCGGCGCCAGCTCGAACAGAATAACCACGCCCTCGGTGATCAGGATTCCCAGGTGGCGGGTCACCGGACCGATGATCGCCAGGGCCAGCACCCCGGTGACCACGATGGTAGTGATGGGCACCACCAGCAGGGTAATGGCATTGGGCACCCTCGCCCGCAGCCACTTCTCGATCACGCTCATCACGTAGGCGGCCAGCAGGATCGGCAGGATCTGCCCCTGGTAGCCGACCTTCTCGATCTGGAACAGGCCAAGGATGTCGAAGTACGGCAGGCTCTGGCCATCCAGGCCAGCCACGGCCTTGCCGTAGTTCCAGGCGTTGAGCAGGTCCGGGTGCACCAGCATCAGGCCCAGGACGATGCCGAGGATCTCGCTGCCGCCAAAGCGCTTGGCCGCCGACCAGCCCACCAGGGCCGGCAGGAACACGAAGGAGGTGTTGGCCATCAGGTTGATCAGGCTCCACAAGCCGTCCAGGTCCGGATGGGCCTCAAGCAGGGTCTGGCCCTCGATGAACATGCCCTTGGCGGCCAGCAGGTTGTTCACCCCCATCAGCAGGCCAGCGATGATCAGGGCCGGCAGGATCGGCATGAACACGTCGGAGAAGACCCGCACCAGGCGCTGCATGGCATGGGCCTTCTGCGCGCCCTTGTGCTTCACATCGGCAATGGTCGAGACGGCAAGGCCGGTTTGCTCGCGCAGCGCCGCGTAGACTTTTTCCACCTCGCCGGGGCCGATCACGACCTGGAACAGGCCACCGGTGAAGAACGAGCCCTTGACCAGGTCGATCTGGTTGAGCGTGGCGCTGTCGACCCGCGCCGGATCCTTGAGGGCCAGGCGCAGGCGAGTCACGCAATGGGCTGCCTGCTCGAGGTTGTCGGCGCCACCGAGGCTGTGCAGCAACTCGCTGGCGATCGTTGAATAGTCGTGGCTCATGCTCGTTCTTCCACCTGGGATTCTTGTTATTGGCAGCACGCAGGAAGGAAAACTACTCGTCTGTACGAGTTAAATCAACAGCTCGTACAGACGAGTTTGTTTTTTTCTTCGAGCCGCCCCACCAGATCCGCTTTCCAGGCCCGGTC